>DASRLM010000243.1:0-4806 GCA_035648455.1 Puia sp.
CTATTCAGATATGCGACTCAATCTTTTTTACAAAATTGCTTTTGGGTTGTGCGCCCACCAGTTTGTCTACCACTTTGCCGCCCTTGATAAACAGGATGGCCGGTATAGAGGTTATGCCGTAGTTCACAGACAATTCCGGATTGTGATCCACATTTACTTTACCCACGTTGATCTTGCCATCGTATTCTTTGGACAGTTCTTCAATCACCGGCCCGATAGCGCGGCAGGGGCCACACCATTCAGCCCAGAAATCAATCACGGTTAATTTATCAGAAGCAATCACCTTTTCCTGAAAGTTCGCATCGGTGAATTCATGTGCCATAGTATTCGTTTTAATTTGATGTAAAATTCAGTTTATTTATTTAGAGTTTTTGTCGTTTCAGCGACAACCGTGCAAATAGGCGACCAATCTGTAAAAATCCTTCATTCTGTCATCCTCCGCTAGGATGTTACGATCTGAACGTCAAATTCCGGACTGTTCTGCAAAAAAGCGGCCATTTCGTCATTCATTTCAAAACCATTTTCCATGCTGTACAAACTGATCCGGTGATTGCTTTTTGATTCCAGGATATTGAATTTAAGCAGGGATTTGCCCGGATGCTGCTTCAGGTTCTTTTCCACGAACCGGATCATGTTTTCATTGAGGTGCCTCGCCTCCAGATCCAGTACCAGTTGTTTGGTCAGCATGGGTTTGATGCTTTCCAGCAGCATCATTCTATCTACTTTGAACTCAAATTCCACCCGGTTGTATCTCGGCTTGAAAAAACCGGTCATGAATATGTTCTTTCCTTTTTCCAGATAGTTGGAGAAACGCGCATAGTCTTCGCTCCATAATATGAAATCGCTTTTCCCGGAATAATCTTCCAGTATGAAGGAGCCGAACTGCTTGCCTGTTTTAGTTACCCGGTGTTGTGCATCAACAACCAGTCCCGCCAGCCGGTATGATTTTCCCGGATTCGACTGCAGCGTTACCGCTTCCTTGATCTCATTAAAATCCGCCAGGTTGATGATGCCGTAGTGATGGATCTCGAATTTGAAATGATCCAGTGGGTGTCCGCTCATGAACATGCCGGTGACGTCTTTTTCATGATTGAGCAGTTCCGTCAGGGTCCAGGGTTCGCAGTTTGGGACCTTGGGGGATTGCACTTCATATCCCGGCCCGGAATCACCAAACAGGGTGTTGCTGTGCTGAACATTCTGTGCCTGCACCACGTTTCCGAACCGGATGATTTTTTCAAGTCCGGTGCTGGTATCCCCGGGTGCGATATAAAAATATTGTGCACGGTGCAGTTCCGGAAAACAATCGAAGGCGCCGGCATAAGCCAGGCTTTCCAGTGTTTTTTTATTTACCGTCCGCTGGTTAATGCGTTTGATCAGGTCGAATATGGAAGTGAAAGTCGTTCCTTTTTCCCTTTCTTCAATGATGGCGCCTACGGCGGCTTCACCCACCCCTTTCAATCCGCCGAGCCCTACCCGTATTTCGCCTTTTCTGTTCACGGCGAATCCCTGTTTGGATTCATTTACATCCGGGCCGAGAACTTTCAATCCCATCCGTTTGCACTCTTCCATGAAGAAAGTTATTTTTTCAATGCTGCCGGAATGATTGAGTACGGCAGCCATGTATTCGGAAGGGTAGTGGGTTTTCAGATAGGCCGTTTGATAGGCCACATAAGCATAACAGGTGGAATGGGATTTATTAAAGGCATATTGTGCGAATGCTTCCCAGTCGGTCCAGATTTTTTCCAGGGCCTCCGCAGCGTGGCCCTTTTGCGTGGCGCCGGCCATGAACTGGTTTTTCATTTTATCCAGGATGGATTTCTGTTTCTTTCCCATGGCCTTGCGTAAAACATCGGCGTCTCCCTTGCTGAAACCCGCTATCTGCTGGGCAAGCAGCATAACCTGTTCCTGATACACGGTAATGCCATAGGTATCCTTCAGGTATTCTTCCATGATGGGAAGATCGTAGCGGATGGGTTCGCGGCCGTGTTTACGGTCGATGAAGGCGGGGATATAGGCCATGGGGCCGGGACGATACAAGGCGTTCATGGCCGTGAGATCATCGAATTTATCCGGTTTCAGGTCGCGCAGGTATTTTTGCATGCCCGGACTTTCAAACTGAAAAGTCCCGATGGTTTCCCCGCGCTGATACAGTTCGAATGTTTGTTTATCATCGAGCGGTATTTTGTCGATATCAATGGTAACCCCGTGATTTTGCTGAATGAGCTCCAGGGAGGTCTTTAATATATTCAGGGTTCTCAAACCGAGAAAGTCCATCTTCAGCACGCCTGCTTCCTCAATGATGCTGCCTTCTATCTGGGTAACGAGCAGGTCGGAATCTTTGGCCGTACAAACCGGAATGATATTCGCCAGGTCCTCCGGCGCAATGATGATGCCGGCGGCATGCAGTCCGGTATTTCTCACGGAACCTTCCAGCCTTTCGGCTTCGTGTAATACTTTGCTGCGCAGATCGTCGCCGGTATAGATTTCCCGTATTTTTTTAATGAGTTCGCGGTCGTCTCCGCCGACGCCTTCTTTTTCCTCGAGGGATTTTTCTCCCTCTTTGCTGGTAAGCGGAGCGTGCAAAACCCTTTTCAGGGTAATGCCGGGGCGATCCGGAACGAGTTTGGCCATGGCATTTGCCTCGGACAGCGGAAGATCCATTACGCGGGCCACATCCTTGATGCTCATTTTGGCCGCCATGGTTCCATACGTGACGATCTGTGCCACCTGGTTCTTTCCATATTTTTTAACCACGTAGTCAATCACTTTCTGCCGGCCCTCATCATCAAAATCCGTATCGATATCGGGCATTGACTTCCTGTCGGGATTGAGGAACCGTTCAAACAGCAAATTATATTTAATCGGATCGATGTTGGTGATCCCGATGCAATAGGCAACCACGCTGCCGGCAGCGGAACCGCGACCGGGACCGACAAAAACGCCCATCTCCCGGCCTGCGCGGATGAAGTCGCTCACGATTAAAAAGTATCCGGCAAAACCCATGGTCTTCACGGTGAACAATTCAAAATCGATGCGTTCCTGAATTTCCTTTGTGATCTCGCTGTAGCGTTTCCGGGCTCCTTCGAAAGTAATTTCTTTTAAATATTCCCATTGGTTGAGGTTGCTGTCCGCATGGATCTGAAAAGCTTCCGGAATCGGAAAGGCAGGCAGCAGAATATCTTTTTTCAGATTCAGCACTTCCACTTTGTCGGCCACCAGGCCGGTATTGTATATTGCTTCGGGAACGTCTTTGAAGAGTTCGGTCATCTCCGCCGTCGTCTTCAGGTAGAATTGGTCGTTCGGGAATTTAAAGCGCCGGTTCTTCAGGTTCACGTCATCATTCACAAAATCATCATAACCCGGTGTGGATTGTTTTTCACCGGTATTGATGCAGAGCAGGATGTCGTGCGCGTTGTAGTCGTCCCGGTCGGTATAATGACTGTCATTCGTAGCGATAACGGGCACCTGGTATTTTTTGGCCAGTTTCAGCAGGAACAGGTTGATCTTTTCCTGTTCCGGTATATTATGCCGCTGCAGTTCGATGAAATAGTCGTCACCAAACATGTCGAGCCACCATTTAAATTCTTTTTCCGCGTTTTCTTCGCTCTCTTTTAAGATGGTCTGGGGTACGTAGGCGCCGATACAGCAGGTAGTGGCAATCAGGCCCTCGTGGTATTTTTCAATCAGGGATTTGTCGATGCGCGGATATTTACTGTAGATGCCTTCCATATATCCGAGGGAGGTGAGCCGGGTAAGGTTCTGATATCCCTTTTTATTTTTGGCCAGCAGCACCTGGTGAAACCGCTGGTCCTTTTGTTCCTTGGTGAATGTTTTCCTGAACCGGTCTGCCACCACATAAAACTCACAGCCTACAATGGGTTTTACCTTCAGGGAACCATCTTCATTTTTGTGTTTATAGGCTTCCGCCACAAAGGAAAAAGCGCCAAACATGTTCCCATGGTCAGTTATGGCCAGGGCCGGCATTTTATCCTTTACGGCCTTATTATACAGGTTCTGGATGGAAGCGGCGCCGTCCAGCAGGGAATATTGGGTATGTACGTGGAGATGTGAAAATGTGGACATTGGCCTGGAACTTGCTGCAATTAACAAAGAAAAAAAACGTTCTGGGGAATTCCCGGGTCCTATCTCTTCACATAGAACCCACAATTTACATAATCAGCTGATAGTCAAAATGTAGTGGCTTGCCTGCTACTTCGGTATGTTGTGATGAAAAACTTATCTTTGCAGCCTTCCGGTATCTAACAAACAAATGAAAAATCAGTTCATTTTAGGGGTTATGCTGATCTGCACATCCGGCTGCAGTGTTTTCCGACCGGGAACAAGTTCCAATACCCCCGCGCCGGCTCCCGGTTATCAGACAGGTTCTTCCAATTCAGGCACAACCTCCCAGGTAAAATTCATTCGCGGCATTTCCACTGATAATAGCCAGACGGTGGCGGCAGCAGAACCGGAACGAACCACCGGATTCAACGCTTCTTCGTCCGGAAACAAGACAGGCATCGAAAACCGGGAAAGGTTCAATGCCCTGCAATTTAAATTCGCTATACTTACGAATACGCCGGTCGAACAGCTCAGCAACCAGAAACTGCTGGACTTTATGGACGAATGGTACGGGGTGCCCTATCATTATGGCGGAACGGATAAAGATGGCATTGACTGTTCAGCCTTTGCTTCTCTTCTGCTTTCCGATGTTTATCAGGTGAACGATCTTCCGCGGATGTCCCGTGACCAATATAAAGAAACCCGGCGTATACCCAAAAGCCGTCTGCGGGAAGGGGACCTGGT
>DASRLM010000244.1:0-2465 GCA_035648455.1 Puia sp.
GATCAGAACCTGTCGACCTTACAGTCCAATAAGGACATTCAGGCTTATAGAAAATTTTTATCGGTCTATTTTCCCGACCGGTTTCCACCCGCCAGATAAAAGGCGGTAAGAACCCTGGTCTTACCCGTTAATTATAAAATATGCGAAAGGCAAATCCCCTATTCTGGAAAATATTTTTTGGCGGTCTTGGTTTATTCATCATTTTCCTGGCACTGATCAATTTTGGTGCCTTCGGCCCGCTTCCCTCGTTAAAGGAACTGGAGAACCCCTCCATCATGCTGGCCTCAGAAGTTTATGCCGATGACGGCACGCTGATGGGAAAATACTACAAAGACAAAAGCAACCGCAGCAATGTGGAATACCACGATATTTCGAAGAATGCCATCAATGCCCTGCTGGCTACCGAGGATAAAAGATTTTATGAGCATTCGGGTATAGACGGCATGGGTGTATTGCGGGCCGTGGTTAAACTCGGACGGGACGGGGGCGGCAGCACCATTACCCAGCAGCTGGCCAAATACATGCTGGGCCAGGGTTCCAGGAATATGCTGCGCCGCGGGATAGAGAAACTGAAGGAATGGATCACCGCGGTGAGGCTGGAAAGGAATTTTACCAAGGAAGAAATTCTGGCGCTATACCTGAATGCCGTTCCGTTCGGCGACAATGTATATGGCATCCGGAATGCCTCGCGTACTTTTTTTCAGAAGGAACCGGACCGGCTGACGGTAGACGAAGCCGCCATGCTGATCGGCATGCTCAGCGGAAATACTTTATACAATCCCAGAAAAAATCCCAAGGCGGCTATTGAACGGCGCAATACGGTAATCAACCGGATGGCGGAAAGCAATTACCTGGATGCGGCGAGTGCCCATCAGTTCAAGTTGATCCCCATTGACATGTCCAACTATAAAAAGCTGGATGAAAATAACGGGCTCGCACCCTATTTCCGGGACGTAATCCGCGATGTATTAAAGAAATGGTGTAAAGAACATAAGAACCCGGCAACCGGCGAGCCTTTTGATTTATATGAAGACGGATTAAAAATTTTCACCACGATCAATCCAAGGATGCAGATCTATGCCGATGAGGCGGTTGCCAAACAACTGCCTGCGCTGCAGAAAGTACTGAGTGGACAAGCCTCATTGAGAAAAGGCACTGTTTGGAAAGATCATCAGAATATTTTAGAATCACTCATACGCAACAGTGAGCGCTGGCAATCTATGGAAGACGATGGAATACCGGCTGCTGAAATCCGTAAAAGTTTTGACAGACCGGTACAAATGAAAGTTTTTGCATGGAACGTGCAAAGGGAAAAAGATACGGTGATGTCCCCGCTGGATTCCATCAAATACAACCACCAGATGCTGCAAACCGGTTTCATGGCCATGGATCCGATGAGCGGGGCAGTGAAAGCCTGGGTGGGTGGCATTGATTTCAAAACGTATAAGTTTGATCACGTTAATATCAATACCAAAAGACAGGTAGGTTCGTCCATTAAGCCATTACTCTATTCCGACGCCATTGAGGACGCCGGATTTACCCCGGAGACGCCCTGCGACAACGAGGCGCAGTATTTTGAGGGATTCGGGATGGTGCCCGCCAAAGGGCTTTGCGAGGGGCGCGGCGATACCGTCAGCATGGCTACTGCACTGGCATACTCGCTCAATTGCGCTTCAGCCTATATCATGAAACAGGTGACTCCCAAACGGTTTGTAGATTTTCTGAAAAACATCAATATCCAGTCCAAACTGGAACCCTATCCCTCCATTTGCCTGGGCGCCGTGGAAATTTCCCTGTATGAAATGCTCTGGGGATATACCATGTTCCCGTCCGGAGGTTTCAGTACGAAGCCTTATTTTATTGCGCGGATAGAAGACAAAAACGGGAATGTGCTGGCCCGGTTCGATACGGAAAGAAAAGAAGTAATCAGCCAGAATACAGCTTACACCATGTGCCGCATGATGCAGGGGACCGTAGACATCGGAACCGCAGCCGGATTAAGGGATCGGTTGGGTATTTCGGAAATGGGCGGCAAAACGGGCACCACGCAAAGCAATACGGATGCCTGGTTCATGGGATATACGCCGCAACTGCTGGCCGGCGTCTGGATCGGTTGCGATGATAATTTCATCCGGCTGGACGGATCCCTGGGTGAAGGCGGTCATGCCGCCCGGCCCATCTGGGAATATTTTATGGCCAAATCGCTTGCAGATAAGGACCTCGGACTGAACAGAAAGGCCAAATTCGTTCAGCCGGAAAATATGAAGAGCGATATGATGTACGACTATATGAACATCATTGACAAAAACCCGCCACCGGGAGCCGAAGGGGCTGATCAGGGTAATGGAAATGCCAACCAGTACCTGGATACCAGTTCGCCGCGCATTCCGATTGACTCCAAACTTTCCAACGACGAGCAGAATATCCTGAAAGAAGCCAATGCCGCATCAAAAAGATCCGAACCC
>DASRLM010000245.1:0-2518 GCA_035648455.1 Puia sp.
CTTTTTGGGCCGCATTTCCGGAAGACGCTGATCGTTAGCACCTGCATCATCGTGGTCGTGATCATCGTGTCTATACTTTTTTCTTTATTATTTTACGATATCTCATTCGACGGACAGATGTATCACATCGATGCCGCTTTCTACCTGAAAAATGGCTGGAACCCGTTTAAAAAAGAGCTTGCCCCGGATATCAACCAGGCACTCTGGCTCAACCATTACGGGAAAGGCGTGGAGGCGCCTGAAGCTGCGGTATATGCGCTCACCAACCGGATTGAGACCACCAAATCGGTGAATTTTATGGTGATGGCTGCGTCCTTCTGTCTTTCGATGTCTTTTTTACTCCGCTTAAACCGGTTTAGTTTCCGGAAAAACCTTTTTTTCAGTTTTCTGCTTTCGGGTAACCCCATCGTCATCTATCTTTTATTAACGACCTATGTTGACGGGCAACTGTCTTCTTACCTTTTGTGTTTTCTGGCAGTGGCAGGACTGTTGTACCGAAATACCAACCGGGTTTACCTGATGCTGCTGGCTATGCTGCTGATCATCGTTTTGAATATTAAATTCTCCTCGGTTGTTTTTGCGGCCATTTTTTCTGCCGGCTTGCTGCTGGCACTGATCCTTGGCGGCCAGATTAAATCTTTAAAAAAAGTATTTGTGGTTTGCGTGATAGCCACGGGATTTGGCATTGGCGTGGTAGGTTATTTTCCCTATGTCAGCAATACCGTTCACTTTCATGATCCCCTGTATCCCGGCTTCCACCTGCTTCAATCGGAAGCGGCTAAACTGGCCCCCGAAAGTTTTGCCCGCAGGAACCGGTTCTCCAGATTTTTCATTTCCTTTTTTTCGCATACCAATGAGCTGCACATTTACCAGGATAAGGATCCGCAAATCCCGTCTAAGATCCCTTTTAGTTTTAATAAAACCGATATCTACAATGCCCTTAAGCCCACCGTATGCCGAATGGCGGGATTCGGACCCTTTTTCAGCGGCATCAGTATCCTGGCTTTGGTTTTCTTTATCATTTCAGCGTGGCGGCTTCCGGATAAAAAACAGATGACACCCGTTCTCGTATTACTGGGAACCCTGTTGGTTTCGGTTTTCAGCATATCCGAAGCCTGGTATGCGCGGTATGTTCCGCAACTCTGGTTTGTTCCGGTTATCGCACTGATTGCGTCCGAATATTACAGACCGGCATTCATCCGGTTGAAAAATCTTTTGTACCTCATTGTCCTGATCAATTTATCCTTTGCTTTTGCCGGTTTCCCCTATGTATATTATCAGTCGGCAAAAATTGATTATGAACTGGCGAAACTGAAAGCCAGCGGGCAAACCATTTCCGTTCAGTTCACTTATTTTGTTTCCAACCGAATCCGTTTTCTGGAAAAAGAAATTCCTTTTCAGGAAACAAAGATCCCGGATAATACCGGCGTTTATATGGTGGGTTCATCCACCCGGTATATTCCTCCGGAGCCCGGGGCAGACCTTCCCAAATCCTGGATCCTGCGCCTGGGTGAAAAGATAGAGCATCGGATCAATCCCTGAAATTCCGGGAACATGCAGAAATCAATATATTTACTGCATGAAGATCGCCATCATCAACGGACCCAACCTGAACCTGCTCGGTACGCGCGAACCCGGTATCTACGGGAGACAAACTTTTGAAGAGTTCCTGAAAACCCTGAAGGAAAAATATGCGGATGTGCAGATAGATTATTTCCAGAGTAATGTGGAAGGGGAGCTGGTGAATGAACTCCAAAGGGTTGGCTTTTCCTACGATGGCATCCTGCTGAATGCCGCCGCCTATACCCACACGTCCGTGGCCCTGGGAGATGCCATTGGCGCCATCCGCTCACCGGTGATCGAAGTGCATATCAGCAATGTGTCGGCACGGGAAGAATTCCGGAAGCTCTCCTATATTTCGGCAAAATGTGTGGGTACCATCGCGGGTCTCGGCCTGAAAGGATATGAACTCGCACTCCGGTATTTTTTATAGAAAGATCCGCATCATCAGCGCCACACCATCGTCCTGCCGCGGATCCTCCGACAGTTTAATGATGTGAAGTCCGTGTGTGCTCCACACGGCAAAGACCTCATTCTTTTTTCTTTTGGCGAGTTCTTTTTCGATCACCGGTAGCAAGGTGCCTTTGGCTACCCAGCCCAGGTCTCCTTTGGTACTGCCTTCCCCGCCCATGGAATAAGTCTGCGCCAGGCGCCCGAAATTGTCTTCCTTGCTGGCTAACCGATTCAGGATCGACTTTCCGAGCGAATCCGCGACCCGGTATCGGAATACGGAAGTATCAATGTAAATCTGCGAGATCCGGTAAAAGGTATTGGGTAATTTGGCCAGTATCTGAACCAGAAAGCGGGAACCATCGGCCTGTTTAAACGGGCCATAAACCTGTTTCACTTTCCCGGTATAGGCCAGGCTGTCTGCCAGGCTGTTGAAATGGGTAATGCGGGTAACGAATACCGTATCGAGACGGAATTTCTTTTTTAAAATATCTTTAACGTAGAGTGG
>DASRLM010000246.1:0-2347 GCA_035648455.1 Puia sp.
CTGTACACCGGGCGCAGACCACGCGGCATTCTCTGCATCTTCCTTTTCCGCAAATGAGCGCACCTTGCCCCGCAATATTACCTTTCTTCCGGAAACTTCTGTCTTAATCCTGGATGAATCAATTGTAGCACTGCGCTGAAAAGCGGCATTTATTTTCTCTTGAATATCTTTAGGCGTGAATATGGGCTTTACGGTAATTAAGTTAGAAACAGACCGAACCCCTGTTAAATTTTCAATAGCTGATTTGGCCTGGACACGCTGATATTCCCATTCCACTTCACCTTCCAGTTTGACATTACCGTCTTCCACTCTTATTTTAATCCGGTCTTCGGGAATCATGGTATTCCACTTAAGGGAATCGAGAATGGCCTGCCCAATTTCCGCGTCTGTCTTACGGTAGTCCGGGGAAAGACCAACCTGAATATCCTCAGAGATTACCCTGACACCAGCCACCTTTTTTGCCGCCTTTTCGGCGGTCCATTTTTTTGCATAGCTATCCACCTCTCCCGACAGAGTTACTACACCCTTATGGACTGAAACGCCGATTTGCGATGCATTTAGAAATGGCTCCCATCTCAGTTGGTCCATTACCTCTTTTTGAATGGTTATATCACTTTTCATATCTGGTCAATTAAAAGATTGATGAATGCTTTTATCTGAAGGCTCTACCTTATTCGAACGGCCAGCCATCGTTTTCCTGATCACCTGACGCATATTCCCTTTTTATCTTCTTTCGAACCGGCCTGAGGTCTTACCGATCTTTATCCTGTACATAATATGTTTTACCCTGTTACTGTCGTCCAATTCCTCTGTCACCTGATGCTCGTGGGCATGTATTGTACTGCTGGTCATAAGGGTAAATACCCGGCTAAAAAGGAAATCCCTGGCTTTTTTTGCCTCTTCCGATTTCAATTCTTCGAATTCTCCGAATACCAGTACGCACTGCCAGTTGGCCATATCAGTCATCATATCCACCTCAAAACATACATGTGGGTTTTTGCGGAGTATTTTAAGCTTGGTTCCCTCATTAGCCTGGCCGTAGATATATTTTCCGTCGTAGGCATAGGTTACCGGAACGACGTAAGGATGCTTGCCGTCTGTGCAAGCCAGTCTTCCCATGGCCTGGCTGGAAAGGACATTGATTATCTGGATGCTGGTAAGTTCTCCAAGCATAAGGCTGATTTTTATTCCGGTAAATATTTCATTTAAAGCAATGAGTCCGCCTGGTTCCATCGACTTTCTTAACACGCAAAATTCTGCTGCTTTTCGAAATTAAATGGAACTGCATACTCATACAATGACCAGCATCATGAAGCGGGATAACCTTACTCATTGGCAGAGGTTGAAAAATGATTTTTTTTTACAAATGGTTTGGATCGGCTCTTGCCGGGAAATTCAGAAAGTGCATTATGGGACATTATTTTACCAAAAAAGTGAAAATCAAGGAAGAAGAGCTGACAGCAGCCATTGGTCAATCCGCGTATCCGTTAAAGAGCAAGGCAGATCTGAAGCCACTGTTTGACCTTATTGGCGATGCCCGTATTGTGATGTTGGGTGAAGCCAGTCACGGCACCCATGAATATTATACCTGGAGAACCCATATTTCCAAACGCCTGATTGAAGAAAAGGGCTTCAATTTTATAGCGGTGGAAGGAGACTGGCCGGATTGTTACCGCCTCAACCGGTTCATAAAAGGGTACGATATTGAAAATAAAAGTGCATTTAAACTGTTGCATACATTCAATCGCTGGCCCACCTGGATGTGGGCTAACTGGGAAATTGTGGCGCTGGCCGATTGGTTGCAAATCCATAATACCAGGCTATCCGCTGATAAAAAAGTTGGCTTTTACGGTTTGGATGTATATAGCCTCTGGGAAAGTATGGAAAGCATTATGCAATACTTGAAGAAAGTGGATCCCGCCACCCTCAAACTCGCGGAAGACGCTTTTAGATGTTTCGAGCCCTTTCGCAAGGATTTGGGAACTTCCTATGCAAGAGCATCGCAATTCGTCCCGGAGCTTTGCCAAAGCGAAGTAGTGAATTTGATGAGAGAAATACATAAAAAACTTCCTTCTTATGATTCGGACTATGAAAATGCCTTCAGCACAGAGCAGAATGCATTAGTGACTGTAAATGCCGAAAAATACTACCGTGCGATGATTTCAGGGGGGCCGCACAGCTGGAATATAAGAGACCGGCATATGACCGATACAATGGAACGCCTGTTAAAATTTCATGGAGAAAATGCGAAGGTAATTGTGTGGGCGCATAATACTCATGTAGGCGATGCCCGGGCGACGGATATGACTGAAGAAGGAATGTTTAATATCGGGGAGTTGGCCAGGAC
>DASRLM010000247.1:0-5573 GCA_035648455.1 Puia sp.
ATCAATTTACTTGCCATCTATGGTCTTAATTATTTTTCCAATCCAGTATGCCGGATTTTTCAGCAGGCATGAACAGGATGCGTTTTCTGCTGAATATTTTCCACAGGAAAAGCCTTTCAGATTTAACTAAGTGTAAATAATCTGTTATTCCTGTAAATTTTAATGCATACATTTATCAACAGATCTTTATCCGGTTGAACAAAACCCAACTTCGAAGTAACGACGATTGTTTGCTAATATGGAATATAAGATCCTTTCTGACGAGCTGCTGATTAAACTTCTTAAAGCCAATGATGACGCGGCTTTAAAGGAAATCTACTTACGCTACTGGCGTCCGCTGTTCCGTCTTGCCCTGAGCCGGGTGCGGATGCGGGAAGCTGCGGAAGAACTGGTCCAGAATATTTTTCTCGCCCTTTGGGAAAAAAGACAAACATCAGAGATCTTCAAATTGGAATGTTATCTGAAAACGGCCATCAAGTACCAGGTGATCAACTTTCTGAAATCCAAGGTGCTGGCCAAAAATTATGTTGCCTACCGCACTCAGCAACGGGTGGAATCCGAAAGCTCCGGCGAATCGGTATTGCTAATGCATGAATTGAATACAGCCATTGACAATGCCACCACCCAACTGCCACCTAAAACACAACTCGTGTTTCGTTTGAGCCGTATGGAAAACCGGTCGGTCAGGGAAATAGCCCAGGCTTTGAACATTTCCGAAAAGGCGGTGGAATATCACATCACCCAAAGCCTTAAAATGATGCGCCAGCATCTAAAAGAGTTTATTTTTTTTAGCTGGGCTGCTCCGGTCCTGATGATTCCTTTCTTTTTTTAATGTTTTTTCTTTTTTCTTAGGGTTTTGACGGTTTTGACTGACTAGGGGTATGATCCCAATCAGTGAATTATGAACCGGAAAGCATTTCATCAGCTTTTGAGAAGGTATCTGGATGGCCAGTGTTCTGAGGAGGAGAACCGCATTGTGGACCAATGGTATGATCTCCTGGAGGAAGAACTGCCCGATTACCCGACTGAGACGGAATTACTTCAAATGGAGGATCAGCTTTGGAGCAGGATCCTGGAAAAAAAGAATGATGCTGCCATAAATACCGAAACGCCTCTGCTAAGGCGAAAAACCTTTTTTACCGGATTTAAATGGGCGGCTGCGGCGGCGGTTGCGCTCATCGCCATTACAGGGGCCTATTTTTATCTTTCCGGGCATAATACAACTGACAACATTCTCCGCAATAAAATATCGGAAGGAATGCTGGAAATGATGAACAATACCTCTGTTTCCAAAGAAATGGTTTTGGAAGACGGTAGTACGGTTTGCCTGAAACCGGACGGTAAAATTGTGTATCCTCGCCATTTTGCAGGCAAAAAACGGGAAGTATATCTGGAAGGAGAAGCTTTTTTTAACGTGACGAAAAATCCGGACAAGCCCTTTTTTGTGTATAACAGCAACCTGGTTGCAGAAGTGCTGGGCACCAGCTTCAATATTAAAATCATCCAAAACCGAATTGAGGTTGCCGTAAAAACCGGGCGCGTTGCCGTATTTGAAAATGGTAAACAGATCAGTCTGAATAAACAGCAGAAATCGGGTAATGGAGTTATCGTTACACCCAACCAGAAAGTGACCTACTACGCAGAGAGCAGGCATTTTATCACTTCCCTGATTGATGCGCCCGCACCGGTAGTGGCAGACAGCAGCAGTTTGGATCCGGATTCCGGATATGTATTTGATGATGCCCCCTTGTCCGATGTATTGAAAAAACTTGAAAGGACATATCAGATTCAGATTATTCTGGAGAATGAGAATCTTGGAAAATGCCCTTTTACCGGAGATATCCGCAAACAAACGCTTTTTAAAAAGCTGGAACTGGTTTGTCAGGTATTCCAGGCCGGCTATGAAATTAAAGGAACCATGATCCTCATCAAAGGAGGAAAAGGTTGTAACTGAACAAAGCTGAAACTATTCATTAACCAAAACGCTGTAATATGAAATCTTCGATTTTCTGCACCTGATCCCTCAGTAAAAAAAATGCCGGCAATAGTACAAGTATTACCGGCTTGACAACCATTTAAGGTTGGATTTTGTCCGGTCCATATTATTTCACGTACAAAACCTTTACAATTTATGAAAAAAAGGCGATTCTTTGCCTTAATCGCACTGGCAATGAAAATTACGATTGCTCCCGTCCTGATACTGGTGTTTGCGTTTGCTTCCTATGCAAAGGAAGTGGCAGGTCAGGAAATGCTGGAAAAGCCCATTTCGATGTCTGTTGAAAAAGTGAAGTTGAAAACGGTGTTGCACGAAATTCAACTGCTGGCTGAAGTAAAGTTCGTATTCAGTTCCATGATCATTGATGCCAACAGGAAAATTTCATTTTCGGTTGTAGACAAAAAGGTGGGCGACCTGCTCAACCAGATTTTTAAACCCCTGAACATCAGCTACCGGGTAATTGATGACCAGATCATCCTGTTTAACGGAACTGCTGTTTCCGCAGATTTGAAGGGTATTCCCGTCCACGGCCGGATCACAGACGATTCCGGCAACCCGCTTTCGGGTGCGAATGTGCAGATAAAAGGAACTCATAATAATTCGGTGACGGACCAAAAGGGTATTTATGTTTTGGATGATGTTGATCCTGGCGCTACCCTGATCATTTCTTATGTCGGTCATGTGAACCGGGAGATACCGGTTAATAACAGAACAGAAATTAATGCCTCCCTGCAGGAAACAGCCGGCAGCCTGAATCAGGTCATTGTGATCGGTTACGGTACGGCAAGAAAAAGGGACATTGTGGGTTCCCTGGACATCATCGCGGCTAAAGATGCCGGTTCCACCACATCCACCAACCCATCGGAATTACTCATCGGTAAAGCGGCAGGTGTCCAGGTGGTTCAGGCAAACGGAGTTCCCGGGGCAGATGCCCAGATCATCGTCAGGGGTACCGGATCATTTACCGGTGTTGAACCCCTGTATGTAATTGATGGCATACAGGCGGATAAAAATCTGTTCAATGCCATCAGCGGTCAGGATATAGAAAACATCACCATTCTAAAAGATGCTTCCTCCACGGCCATATATGGATCTGCAGCTGCAAACGGCGTGGTGATCATCACCACCCGGAAGGGCAGGCCCGGGCCGCCAAAAATTTCCTTCACCACCCAATGGGGTATGTCCAAAGCATGGAAACAACTGGACCTGCTGAATGCCTCGCAGTATGTAGATCTGCTGAAAGATTTCGCAGCCACCAGTAATTTACCACTGCCCGCCAAATTCAACGGGCCCACCGTATTGGTGGACAGCAATAACTGGCAGAACCAGATATTCCGCCCGGCGCTGGTTTCAGAAAATGACATCAGCGTAACCGGAGGAAATGAAAAGATGAATTATAATTTCTCTATCGGATACATCAATCAGCAGTCCATCGTAAAGGATCTTACCAACAGGCGGCTTAACGTAAGGCTGGGATTGGACGAAACTTTGGGCCGTTTTCACCTCGGACAAAGTCTCGCGATACGGTATACCCATACCAGCGGCGCCAATGGACCCGGTGGCGCACCCTATTCTAATATCGGCGATGCCATCGGATATGCCCCTTATAAGCCCGTACACGATCCTTCCATACCGGGCGGATATTCCATAGTTTCCAATATTGAAGATTTCAGCAATGTTGCCAATCCGCTGCAGGCGGTGAATCTGACCCACAGTGCAAACTCCGAATTTGTTTTTTTTCCTCAGGTTTATGCCGAAGTGAATCTCTTCAGAGGACTCAAATTCAGGTCACAGTTCTCCGCGGAAATAGGAGGGGGGAAAAATTCAACGTATCAGGAACCCTATGTAGCATCTAATTACCTGGCGCAGATCCGTTACGGGCTGCTGGGTTATAATGACTATTCTTTTTATACCCTGGAGAATTATTTTTCCTATAGCAAAACCTTCGGACGGCACAACATCTCTGCAACCATCGGGAATAGTTATCTCGATCCGGGGAAATCGGCCAATGTACAGGGAACGGGTACCAACATTGCCAATGATAATATCCAGAATATCAGTGTGGCCCAAACACTCGCCGTTTCGGGTGTGGGTTACGGTTATGCCCGTTCTTCGGTTATTTCTTATTTTGGAAGACTGGTGTATTCATTTGACAATAAATACATCTTATCAGGAAGTCTGAGAAGAGACGGTGCCTCCAATTTCGGGATCGACAACCAGTATGGTTATTTCCCCGGAGTGGGATTTGCGTGGCGATTCATTGACGAAAGGTTTATGCGCACCCTGGGCTTTATCACGGATGGTAAATTGCGTATAGGCTGGGGGCGTACCGGAAACAACAACATACCCACCACAGGTATTACATCTGTGCTCACGTTCAGCGGAAGTCCCAATGGTAACCTGGTGTATTCACTGGGTCCCAATGAAGTCTACGTTCCGGGCACCACCATTGCGACCCTCGCGAATCCGGAAATTAAATGGGAAACAACAGATCAGGCCGACATGGGCATAGACCTGAGTTTTTTAAATAACAGGCTCAGCCTGACGGCGGACTGGTACGACAGGAAGAGCAGCGGATTACTGGTGAGCATTCCCCTGCCGGCCAGCGTGGGGGCCGGGCTTACCGGAGCAAAACCCATTAAATATGAAAATGCAGCCGACGCAGAAAACAAAGGATTCGAACTCACACTGGCTTATCACAATAACATCAGCCGGGAACTGACCTTTAATATCAGCGGCAACGTTGGCTACAATAAAAATAATGTATTGTCTCTGGGCAGCCAGTTCACCGCGCCCATCCAGGCCGGCGCGATTCAGCAGTTGTCCACCTTTACCATTACCAAAGCCGGTTCGCCCATAGGTTCATTCTACGGTTATGAAGTGGACCATGTGGCCAGGGATCAGCAGGAAATTGATGCATTGAATGCGCAGGCGGCCCACAAGACCGGCGATCCGAATGCCATTTATCAGGCCGGTCTGAAACCGGGCGATTTTATTTTTAAGGATCTGAACGGCAATGGCACTTTAACGGACAGCGACCAGGCCGTGCTGGGCAATCCCATTCCAAAATTTCTGTATGGATTCAGTGCGGGTCTGAACTATAAGCATTTCGACCTGAACCTGGTGTTTTCGGGGGTGGCCGGTCTAAAATTATTGAACTCGATGAAGTTTGAAACCCTCAATGAAGCCACCGGTCACAATGCTACAACGGGCATACTCAACCGCTGGAAAAAACCAGGAGATGTTGCTGCACTCCCCAGGGCAGGACAAAATGTTACGGCAAACGGAAACCTCCGGGCATCCGACTGGTGGCTTGAAAACGGGGATTATCTCCGGCTTAGAAACATCACCCTGGGATATACGCTGCCGCAAAGCGTCATCAACGGCATCGGTGGTCATGTTTTTACACGAATCAGGATCTATGTGGCGGCGCAAAATCTGCTGACGTTCACCAAATATTCCGGATATGATCCGGAAATCAGCACGCAGAGCGGCCAGAACCCTCCTTATATCTTCACCAGGGGAATTGACGATGGACAGTTGCCCCAGCCGCGGGTGATCATGGGCGGATTACAGA
>DASRLM010000248.1:0-9005 GCA_035648455.1 Puia sp.
CGTTTTTGCCATGTAGTTATAATTCTACAGGGGAAAAGAAATTTTTACAGTTCAAATAGGGGTTTTGTTCTATATAAGTCGTGATTTTTCCATATTACCTTGCCATCCAATCCCAGAAATTCAATAAAATACCATGGAAAAAATTCGAATCCTGATCGCTGAAGACCACAAGCTTATCCGTGAAACCTGGACTTTTATCCTGAATAACGACAGCCGTTTTGCCGTCGTGGCCGCCTGTAGTGATTCCGGAGAAGCCGTGGAACTGGCCGGAACGGAAAAGCCGGATGTGATCCTGATGGATATCAACATGACTCCGCTGAACGGTTTTGAAGCGACCGCAAAATTTGCCGTTGTTTCGCCGCACTCTAAAGTGATTGGCCTGTCCTTTTATTCGGAAATGTTGTTTGTGAAAAAAATGTTCTCTGCCGGTGCAAAAGGTTACGTAACCAAAAATTCAGGGCGCGAAGAAATGTATGCGGCCATTTTAGCCGTACACAATAATCAATTGTTTGTTTGCGATGAGATAAAGAGTCAGGGTTTTGATATGAACATACAACCCGAATCTGATCCCGATTATGTTGAATCGCTCACCAACAAGGAGATCCAGATCTCCCATTGCATCCGGGAGGGTCTCCGTTCCAAAGAGATAGCGGATAAACTGAATATATCAATAAAGACAGTTGAAGTGCACCGGCACAATATCCTGAGAAAACTGCATGTAAAAAGTTCCATCTCGCTCGTAAACCTCATGAACTCAAAGAACGGGTATGTCCGGTATAGTTTATAATCATAGATTGTTCTAAGAGGTTCCACTTAGTTGTCTTGTCCTTTCCTCTATTTCTCCCCGGAAAGATTGTTGTGCGATTAAAAATAGATTAAATTGTATTGGATCTGATGATCCGTTAGAATGCAATGGCGTCTATTTTTTAATGCTTGTTTAAGGCATAACCGCATGCAGCAAAAGCCAGTTCATATGATTTTTCCGGGAGAATCCGAAAATACCGAGCCCTTTCTGGATGAATATCCCTTAGGCACCCTGATCGACGGAATAACGGAATATGCCATTGTCATGTTCAGCACCGGTGGCCTGGTAATGAGCTGGAACCGGGGCGCAGAACGGATTTCTGGTTATCTTGCAGATGAAGTGATGGGTAAGGGCAATGAAATATTTTATTCAATGGAGGACAGGCAGAACGGTCTGCCGATCCAAAATATAAAAACCGTATTGGAAAAGGGGCAGTTTGAATGCACGTCCTGGCGGGTTCGTAAGGATGGCTCCCGGTTCATGGCCAATATCATTTTCACGCATCTGCTGGACAATGATAAAAAGCTGTTGGGATTTTCCACCATCACCCGGGATATCACGGAACAAAAAAAAGCGGAGGACCTGCTCGCTTATAAGGGCAGGCTGATGGAAGATATCAGCGATGCCATCATTTCCATGACCGGGAACTTTCGGTTAAAAAGCTGGAACAGGGCATCAGAAAGATTATACGGGTATAAAAAAGAAGAGGTGCTGGGAAGGCCCGTTGAAGAAGTTTTATCGCTCCACCTCACGCCGGAACTCCGGGCATCCTTCCGCGCTGAACTGGATGAAAAAGGATTCTGGAGCGGGGAAGTAATACATGTACATAAAAACAGGACAGAAATGACGATCCTGGTAACCGCGAGTCAGACCCTGAGCGATCAGGAAGAACCGGACGGATATGTGATGGTGTGCAAAGATATTTCAGAAAGAAAAAAACTGGAGGATCAGCTCAGGCATTTTAATGAATCACTGGAAGTGGAAGCCAGGGAGAACGTCCGCCTGGTCATCGAGTCTGAAAAGAAATACAAACTGCTTTTCGAAAGTAATCCCATGCCCATGTGGATGCTTTCCCTGGATACGTTCCGTACCCTGGACGTAAACCATGCCGCACTCGGGCACTATGGCTATACCCGCGAGGAGTTCCTATCCCTGGATACACGGAAAATGCGTCCCATGGAAGAAGAGAAAAGATTTATGGAAGACCTGCAGCTGCGCCTGCAGGGCGTCAGCAACAGGGGCCATTGGCTGCATCGTAAAAAAAATGGGGAAACAATCCATACGGAAGTGAGCGTGTATGATTTTGAATCCGGCGGGAAACCCACCAGGCTTGTTCTCGCCAACGATGTCACCGAACAATTCAAAACGGAAGAAAAACTCAAGAAATCTTATGCGGAAATCCGGGAACTGGCTTCCCACCTGCAGGACGTGCGCGAAGAGGAAAGAGCCGGTATAGCCAGGGAAATACACGATGAGCTCGGACAGCAACTGACGGGCTTGAAAATGGATTTTTCCTGGCTTTCCAGAAAAATGAACCAGGATGATGAACTGATCAGGGAAAGGATAACCAACTCCCTTTCTTTACTGGATCAGGCCATTAAAACAGTAAGGCGGATCTCCACGGAACTCAGACCGGGAATCCTGGATGACCTCGGACTCGTTCCGGCGATAGAATGGCAGGCTGAAGAATTTCAAAAAAGATTCTCTATTCCCACGCACTTTACAACCGATGCCGGTCACATCCATTTTCCAGCCGGGGTTTCCATTGGCCTGTTCCGTATTTGCCAGGAATCATTAACCAATATTGCGCGCCATGCACGGGCATCCAAAATTCGGATCACCCTGAATCTGGAACCTGAAAATATATTTCTTTGCATAGAAGATAACGGGAGGGGCTTTCAGCAGGAGCGGCAGGAGGAAAGGAAAACACTCGGTTTGCTCGGCATGAAGGAACGCGCTTTGATGATGGGCGGCGAATTCAGCATCGAAAGTGCCGGCGGGGCGGGCACTTCCGTTCAGGTGAGTATCCCGTTTAATATTATTGGATGACGAAAAAGAAAATTCATGTATCGATTTTTAATAGCCGATGATCATACTGTGGTCCGGAAAGGGCTGAAACAAATTCTGCTGGAAGCATTTCCATCTGCGCTGGTGGAAGAAGTAACGGACGCCGAAAGCATGCTGAAAATGGTTTTTTCCCAAAACTGGGACGTTGTTATTTCTGATATTTCCATGCCCGGGCGAAGCGGTTTGGAGGTGCTTCAGCAGGTGAAGCAACATTATCCGAAATTACCTGTGTTGATCCTGAGCGTTCATTCGGAGGACATGTATGCTCTTCGGGTGCTGAAATCCGGTGCTGCCGGATATCTCAACAAAGATTCAGCACCGGAACAACTCGTGGCCGCCGTTAACAGGGTGATGCAGGGCAAAAAATACATAACCCCCACCATAGCAGAAAAACTGGCTAATTCACTGGATCAGGATATGGAAAAATCATCTCATGAATATCTGTCTGACCGGGAATTTGAGGTGTTGAAGCTGTTAGCAGCGGGACAGGCCGTATCGGATATCGCCTCCAGGCTTTCGCTGAGTGTTACCACCATCAGCACTTACAGGTCCAGGATCATGGTCAAAATGAGCCTGAAAACAAATGCGGAGCTAACTCTGTATGCCATAGAAAACAAACTCATTTAGAATTTTGTAGTATATATTCTACATGGCATCGGGCAAACTGCTACAGGATTCTAATTAGATATACGATTTTCGTATCCCAGGGATCACTGTACATTGAGGGGGCAAATTTTTTAACATTGATCTCCAAAAAAGTTCTTCTGGTGGATGATTCACCGCTTATAATAGGGCGCCTGATGTCTATGTTGCAGGATTTGAAGATCCAGTCGCTGTTTTGTTGCGGAACCGTGTTTGAAGCAAAGCAATTTCTAAACCACCTCATTCCCGATATCCTGGTTCTGGATATTAATCTTGGAGACGGATCGGGCATCGATCTGCTGGAAATGGCCAAAATAAAAAGGCCGGAAACCCTGGTGATCATGCTGACCAATCAATCCGGCGCCTATTACCGGAAACTGTGTAAAACACTGGGCGCCGATTATTTTCTGGATAAGTCGACGGATTTCGAAATGGTTCCGGAAATTATTAGTAATAGTTGAAGCGAAATTAATTTAGGCGGATGGGCTTTGGGTGTGCAGCCGCAATCGGAATCAACCGGCCAACAGCAGCTTAAATCCTTTCCCGATACAGGCAATCAAATCGCCCGGCATCATGGATTCTTCTGAATGAAGTTCTGCAGCCAGATCACCGGCGAGCCCATGTAAAAAGACAGCGAGTTTTGCCGCTTCGGCGGGCCGGTAACCCTGGGCGAGCATGGCGGTAACCATGCCCGTTAGTACGTCGCCACTTCCGCCCTTGGCCATGCCGGCATTGCCGCTGGTATTGAAAAAAACACGACCATCGGGACAGAATATTCCCGTATAATGACCTTTCAAAACCAGTATGACCTGGTATTCCCGCGCATGCTGGTGCGCCAGTTTGAACCGCCGGGCATTTGTTTCGGAATCCCCGAAGAGCCGGTCAAATTCTTTCGGATGTGGCGTTAAGATTGAGTTCGGGGGAATTTTCTGCAATAATTTTTTATCCCGGCTGATGATATTCAGCGCATCGGCATCCAGCACCAGGGGATGGGGGGAAGTTTTAATTAATTTTTTAAGCATGGCCCGGGTTGGCTCGCTGCTGCCGATACCGGGTCCTGCACCCACCACACGGTAAGGCTTCAGGTCGGGGAAACGGGTGATCATACGGGGACTGGTGTCCACAGTAACCATGGCTTCAGGAAGTGCAGTCTGCATGATGATATAACCGCAGGATGGCAGGTGCGTGGTCAGCAGTCCGGCTCCGGTGCACAAACAGGCGCGGGCAGCCATCACGGCGGCCCCGATCTTTCCATAACTGCCGGCCAGCAACAGGGCGTGTCCAAAAGTTCCCTTATTGGATAACGGATCCCTCGGTTTGTACATGGAACGGGCAATGGTCAGATCCACAGGAGTATAAGATTCCTGAAAACCTTTTACGAAAGAGGCCAGATCTTTCATCTCAGTGAAGGTAGGAAGAAGTAGGCATTCCGGTTTGCCGGCGGCTTATCGTTTTTCACCACCACGCCCTTCAGGATCATTATCCGGTTCATCCGGACTCTCATGTTCCTCCTGGTAATTTCCAAAAGTATCGCAGAGTTTTTTGGAAGCGTAAACTTTTTTGTTATCGTTGTTGCAAAGGGCGATGATGGTTGCATTTTCTTCCATCATGCGGATAAAGACGGTCCGGTTTCCGTGCCACCAGCCATTGTGGTAGATTAGTTTTTTCCCGTTGGGATAAACGATCATTCTCCAGCCAAGTCCGTAATTACGGCGTCCGGGTTTTTCGAGGCTGTAGGGGGTATAGGCGCTGTCCAGGGTGGATTGTTTGAACAATATCTTCCCGCGCAGAGCGATGTCCCATTTCAGCATGTCTTCCGGCGTACTGTAAATATTTTTATCGCCATAAACTACATCCAGGTATTCCAGCGGGTAGGGTCTTCCGTTGATCTTATAAGAATGTGTGGCCCTGGCGGTATCCTGCAGTGAGAATACGTAGCTGTCATGCATCTGAAGTGGTTCAAAAAAAGTTTTGGTGATGAATTCGGCATAGGGTTCTCCTGAAGCCTTTTCAATGATCATGGCCAGAAACGCATAATTGGTGTTTGAATATTCAAAATGGCGGCCCGGTGGTGTATGCTGGATCTGTGCCTTGTGCTGAATGATGTATTGCAGCAGGTCGCTATTGGTCAGGAATTTCCGTTTGTCCCAGCCGGAATTATCCATAAAATGAACATAATTCATCAGGCCGCTTCGCTGACTGAGCAGGTTTTTAATGGTTATTCCCTGGGGAAAGCCGGCGAGGTATTTGGAAATATCATCGTGAATATCCAGTTTTCCTTCTTCCCAAAGTTTTAAAACTGCCATGGCGGTAAAGGTCTTGCTCACCGAAGCCAGGTGGAAAGCCGTATGGGCATTTACGGAATCTTTTTTGTTGCGGGGGTTTTTGAAACCGCTGTATCGTTCGTAAACCACTTCGCCGTCGCGGGCAACCAGCAAACCACCGTTGAAGCCGTGGAGGAAAAGGGAATCGTAAAAATGCCGGGTCGCATTGTTGAAATGATGGTATTCGCCGGCCGGCAACTCTTTGGGCACCGGGTGTTTGGCGGTCAGCAGCATCGTATCCTGGATGTTCAGACCTGTTTTTGGGGCAGCGGTTTGGCCGCAACATACAAGAAAGGAAGCAGCCATCAGGTAACAAAAAATGGTTTTCAACAGGTATACATTTAATGGTTTTGTGGGTGCAAAAATAAAATATTATCGTATTTGGGCCCCTGAAAACGAGTTTTGTTTTTCCGTTTCCGATTTAAATGGGAATTTTGCACATCGTTTCAGAGAAATAACGCAAAAACACGTATCCAGATTATGGCCGACAAAAAAATTACCAGTTACCCCAAAGAAAAGATCAATATTTTATTCCTGGAAAATATCAGCGATTCAGCCGTGAGTCGGTTCTCCGCGGCTGGTTACAATTCTGTTAAAAAGCTCAGTAAAGCGCTGACCGAGGAGGAATTGATCCGTGAAATCCGGGATGTTCATTTGCTGGGCATCCGGTCCAAGACCAGGGTCACCGCCCGGGTGCTGGAAGCGGCCCATAAATTACAGGCCATCGGATGCTTCTGTATCGGGGTGAGCCAGGTTGATCTGAAAAATGCCACCAGGCACGGGGTAGCCGTTTTCAATGCCCCTTATTCCAATACACGGTCCGTGGCCGAACTGGTAATTGGCGCATCGATCATGCTGATCCGGAGGATCCCGGATAAAAGCAAAGCCGCCCACGAAGGCATCTGGCTGAAAGAATCCAAGGGAAGTTATGAATTGCGGGGGAAGACCATGGGTATCATCGGATACGGCAATATCGGCACCCAGGTTAGCGTGCTGGCGGAGTCCCTGGGCATGAAAGTGATTTTTTATGATATCGTGACCAAACTTCCGCTTGGAAATGCCGAAGCAAGAAAAACGATGAAGGAACTGGTATCCGGATCGGACATCATTACGCTTCATGTGCCGGATACGGAGCAAACCCGGATGCTGATCAATAAGACAGTGATCAAACAAATGAAGAAAGGGGCTATTCTGTTGAACTATGCCAGGGGAACAGTAGTTGACCTGGACGCCCTGGCCAGCGCAATTGAAGACGGAAATATTTCCGGGGCCGCCGTGGATGTTTATCCGCTGGAACCGGAAAAGAACGGGGATCATTTCAGTACTCCGCTGCAGAACCTGCCCAATGTATTGCTGACGCCCCATATCGGCGGATCCACAGAGGAGGCCCAGGAAAATATCGGGGAAGACGTGAGTAATAAACTGTACCAGTACCTGGAAATGGGAATTACCACCGGTTCGCATACCATACCGGAACTGAGTTTGCCCCAGCATCCTGATTCACACCGGATCCTGCATATACACAATAATGTGCCGGGCGTATTGTCTGAGATCAATACCCGTTTGTCGAAAAACCACATCAACATCCTGTCGCAATATTTAAAAACAAATGACAACATCGGGTATGTGGTGCTGGACGTGGATAAGAAATTGTCTGCGCAGGCCATCGGGTTGTTAAAGGACGTCAAAAATACCATCAAGACCCGGTTGCTCTACTAAAAAGGAAGCATCAGGAAGATGCGTCCGTGGATTTATCCAGTAATTTTTTCAGGATGTCCACCATTTCCCGGTATGCGAAGCCCACATACCGGAAGGTCGACATCAGACTCACCCCGATGGTTTTGTTCAGCACCACGCACATGATGCTGAAAGAAAGAATGGCGGCCACCACGGTGCCATAGGCTGCACCCATCCAGCCGGTATACCGCAGTCCGATGTACATGCAACCATAATTGAGGCACATGGTCAGCAGGCTCACCCAGAAATTGATCTTTGGTTTTCCAATGGCATCCATAGTGGCCCCGAACTGATACGAAAACGGACGAAGGAAACTGAATAATATGACCGTTTGCAATATCGGAACCGCCGACAGGTACTTACTGCCGGCCAGTAATTTGATAAAAAGGTGGGGAACACAGAAAATCAGCAGACTGACCGGTGCGACTATGCTGATGATTGTGCCGACCATCCGTTCAAAATAGTATTTTACTTTTTCTTCCCCGCTTATAGCCATGGCCTGTACGTTTTTTGGGAACAGGACATCGGCGACCGCCAGCGAGGGCACGTCCATCATGTTGTTGATCCTGGCCACCACATTGTAATAGGCCACTACGTCTGCGGAAATTAATCCGGCCGTAATGAACTGGTCGGCGGACCGGCCAAAAGCGGAAAACACATTCGTGCCGAAAATAAATTTGCCGAAATGAAACATCCGGAGCATGGTTTTCTTTTCCGCGTCGAATTTGCGGTAAAAATATTCTCTTGAAAAATACAGCAAAACAACAGTTCCGCAGGCCAGGGCCAGGATCTGCAATTTCACGAGGTTGATCAGGGTGAGGGAAGATTTGTGAAACAGCAATAGGAGGATCACGGACAAAAGGAACAAGCCCTGCCTCAGGAAATAGCCATAGAAAATGGGTTGGAACTTAAAATGTGCCTGCAGCAGCACTTCAAAATGATTGAAGGGAATCAGTAAGATGATCAGGAGGATGCCCTGTTCAATTAAAGGATACAGTTCGGGGGTATTCAGCCAATTGACAATGAGGTGACCACCGAAAAAAACAACCCCGATGGCCAGGACGGAAAAAGCGATGTTGATGATGAGGGAGGCCGTCTGAATTTTGTTCCGGTCATTGATGTATTCCGGTTCGCTGAGAAATTTGATCGTCGGATTGCGGAGCAGGCCCTGTTTAATGGTTTCTGTCATCGCCACGATACCTAAAAACAGGGCCCAGATGCCCATTTCTTTAGTTGTCGGAAATACCTTTTTTGCCAGCAGGATATAGCCAATTACGCCAAAGGCAATCAGAGAAAACCGGTTGAGCAGGGTAAAAAAAACAGAATGGATCCAGAATGAATATCCCGATTTAAGTTTCAAAAAAGATTGATTTGCGGTGAAAATAGGTCAAAATTACCGTATCCCTAAATGCTGTTGGCAGGGCTGTGAT
>DASRLM010000249.1:0-5710 GCA_035648455.1 Puia sp.
CTCTTTCATAACGTGCTCTCAAAATCTGATGGGAAGGCCCCTGTAAAAATCATAGATACGGATATTCAGCGCCGAACTGTATTTTGCCTGTGTATAATTTTGCAGGGCCTGCACATACAGATTCTTCTGCAGCAGCAGGTCCACCGTGTTCACCGCACCCACCTTTAACTGCTCCGTGGCAATGCGGTAACTTTCCTGCGTCGCCTTTAACTGTTCCACAGAGGCTTCATATTGTGCCTGCGCATTCAATACATTGATGTAAGCCTGCTCTACTGTTTGGGATAATACCGTTTTTGTGTTTTTCAGCGTGAGGCTGGCTTGAGCCACTTCAATTTTGGATTTTTCCAGGTTGGTCCTGTTCTGCCTTTTCGTGAAAATGGGAATGGAAAGCGTAAGACCGATCTGCTGGTAGAAATTGTTGTCGAGTTGTTCGAGATAGGCATCTGACTGATTATCCGAATAACCGGTTGAGACTGCCGCGCCAACAGTTGCCGTAGGCAGGTACGCCGCCTTTGCTTTGGCCAGGTCCAGCTGCGCTATCTGGACGCCCAGGGTGCTGTTCTTTACTTCGGGCCGCATATCCTGAGCAGCTTTCTGAACCACTTCCAGCGGCGTAACCAGCACATTGGCGATGATTGTATCGGGTTCGGCAATGTCAAAGGCATAGTCCGAGGGCAGCAACAGCAATTGTTTCAGGTTAAGTATGTTTTGACGCTCCGAACTCTGACCGGTCACCAAATTATATTTATCTGTTGCCAGCTGCGCCTGCAATTCAACCAGATCTTTTTTGGCAATGCTGCCCGCATCGAACTGCTGCTGTCCCTGTTTTAACTGGGCCTGCGAGGTTTGCAGCAGATCCTTTTCATACACTATATTTTCCTTGGCGAGTAAAATGTTCAGATAAGCCTGGGTCACCTGTAAACTGACATCATTTTCCTGTTGAACGATACTGAGTCCGGCGGACTGAACCTCTAAGCTTTTTTGCCTGATATCATCTTTCAGATATCCTCCGTTAAATATCGTCCACGAAGAACTGACACTGTAATTGCTGGCAAAATGTCCCTGCGTCTGAAAGCCTCCTACCACCGGGTTTGTATTTTTGCTGTGGGTATAGGAATTTAAAAAATTGCCGGAAACGCCCGGAAGAACGGCTGCCCTGGTCAGCAACAGGGATTGTTCAGTGGTTTGTTTGCTGAGCCGAAGGCTGTTTACTTCGTAATTGTTTTTTGATGCGTATTCGAGGCAGGTCTTCAGGTCCCACGTAACCGGCGGAACCTGAGAACTGCTATCCTGGGCATAAAGAAAATCATGTCCACAACAGGCCATACAAATCAAACATGATAATATTGTCCTGGGCATATAAAAGATTGAATACCGTAAAAGCGGCCGCGGGCCCTGCACGTCAATCATCACCGGTAAAGTTTATGGATAAGATACGGATCCAGGGATAGCCATCGGATTACCCTTAATGCAAATGGCAAGCCGCGTCGGGTTTGTATTCACCCGGCCGTACCGGTTATATAGGTATTCATCCTGTTTAATCCCTTTGAAACAGCCTTGCGGGCAATACTTCAGGCATCAGATCCGGTCCCTTATGCCGGATTTCATCGGTTTCCGGTCAGTTTGGGGTGGCTGGCACCCGAAAAAATTTAATCCGGTTTTTTCTGATATTCAAAATTTAAAAACGGCTTCAGCAGGTCAATGGGAACGGGGAATATGGTTGTGGAATTATTTTCAGTGGCAATCTCTCTCAGTGTCTGCAGGTAGCGGAGCGTGATGGCGCTGGGTTGTTCTGCCAGCACCTTTGCCGCATCGGCCAAACGCTGGGAAGCCTGGAATTCTCCTTCAGCGGCAATCACCTTGGATCGCCTTTCCCTTTCTGCCTCGGCCTGTTTAGCCATCGCCCTTTGCATTTCCTGTGGCAGATCAATTTGTTTTACTTCCACGTTGGATACTTTAATTCCCCAGGGTTCCGTATGCCCGTCAATGATCTGCTGCAGGCGAAGATTGATTTTTTCCCTTTGAGAAAGCAGGTCGTCCAACTCGGATTGTCCCAGCACACTCCTCAGTGTGGTCTGAGCGATCTGCGATGTGGCAATCAGATAATTTTCCACTTCAACAATGGCCTTATCCGGCTCGAGTACGCGGAAGTAGATCACTGCATTCACTTTGATGGATACATTATCCTGGGTGATCACGTCCTGTGGCGGAACATCCATGACCACGGTGCGCAGACTTACCTTCACCATTTTATCCAGGATCGGAATCAGGAAAATGATACCTGGTCCTTTTATTCCGCCCGGTGATAAACGCCCCAGTCTGAAAATAACCCCTCTTTCATATTCACGGAGAATCCTGACCGCATTTGCCAGAATAATGATGCCGAAAAGAATGATAACTAAAGTAAAAACCGGAACCGTTTGCATAAATTATATTTTTAAAATCGAAGGATGAACCTGTTCAACATAAACCTTAAGTTCTTTCACTGCCAGCACGCGAACCTGTTCCCCCTTGCCGATGGGACCGGATTCCGATAATGCATTCCAGATCTCGCCATGCACGCGCACCCTTCCGCCGGGATCAAGCGAATCAAGGGCTTCACCGATTTCCCCTTTCATCCCGTCTATTCCCGTAACCGGTTTAGAACGCTGTGCCTTTAATCCCATGCCGACAATGAACAGGAAAAAGGCGGCACTCACGGCCACGGAAGATACAATCAACAAGCGGGATATGCGCACAAATTCCAGGGTGGATACGGGCCTGATCAGCATCAGCGAGCCGATGGCCATGGCGGTTATACCACCGATGGCCAGCATGCCATGGCTTATTATCTTAATCTCCAGTAAGAGCAGGACGACCCCGAAGATAATCAGCGCAAGGCCGGCATAATTTACAGGAAAGGTATTCAAAGCATAAAAAGCAAGAATGAGGGAAATAACGCCGATGATACCCGGGAAAATACTGCCGGGGTTGAATAATTCGAATACCAGTCCAAACAATCCGAGCATCAATAAAACATAGGCCACATCCGGGTCGCTGACCAGGTTTAGTATTTTTTCGGTAACCCCCATCTCCAGGGTTTGAAGCGTTGCACCCTTCGTATGTAAAACAACCGTTGCCGAATCATGCTGTATTTGTTTTCCATCCAGCCGATTAAGCAGTTCCAGGTCATTCATGGCAACCAGGTCAATGATGTTTTTATCCAGTGCTTCTTTGGCCGTGATGGCCACACTTTGCCGCACGGCTTCTTCGGCCCATGCCAGGTTGCGTTTCCGGTATTCGGCAATGGTCCGTATAAAAGCCGCCGCATCGTTGGTGGCCTTACTGTTCATGATGCTGTCGGAACCACCCTGGAGGTTTACCGGATGAGCCGCCCCTATATTCGTTCCCGGCGCCATGGCTGCGATGTCTGCGGCCAGGGTAATAAACACACCTGCAGATCCTGCATGAGCCCCCGAAGGTGAAACAAATACGATCACGGGTACCCTGGAATCCAGTATGGCTCCCACGATCTGTCGCGTGGATTTCAGCAACCCGCCGGGGGTATTGAGATGGATCAGGAGGCAAACGGCCTGTTCGCTGACGGCTTTTTCTATTCCACGTTGTATGTATGCTGCTGCAACGGGATTAATGGCACCATCGATTTTAATGGAAATAACCGTTTGCGCGGGAAGCAGCAAAGGCATGGAAAACAGGATGTATAAAAAAATACGCTTCATAAAAAACAGCTCCTGCCGGAGTGAAGCTTTGAGCAAGCGACATTACGCTGTTGTAATTTACCGGAATCTCCGCTAACTAAAAAGTTTATACCGGCGGTATCAGGCTATTTCCCGTAGAAATAACACTTCATCGCCGGACAAAGCATGCTGTTTTATAGCAGGGGCTGCAAAATCTTCCAGACATTGTCCGCAACAATCTTTTCTCCCTGTGTATCGGGATGTATGCCATCTGCCTGGTTAAGCGACGGAATGCCACCCACCCCATCCAGTAAAAATGGAATAAAATACAAGCTGTCTTTTGCAGCCAGTTGCGGGAAAACCGCTTTAAAGGCCGAAGTATAAGTTTGCCCAAGGTTGGCAGGCACCTGCATGCCGGCCAATATTATTTTACAGGTGGGGTATTTATTCTTCACTTTATCAATGATGGTCTGCAGATTTTTGGTCATCGCCGCCACGGAAAGTTTTTGCAACCCGTCATTTCCGCCAAGTTCCAGCACGAAGATGTTGAACGGTGTGGCCAGCACCCCGTCAATCCGGGTTTCGCCTCCGGCGGTGGTTTCGCCTGGCAGACCGGAATTGAGTGTTTTATAAGGTAAATTCAATGAATCAATCTTTTGCTGGATGAGGGTGGTAAATCTGGCCAAGGAATCAAGTCCAAAACCTGCCGTAATGCTGTTGCCAAAAAAAAGGATATTTTTCAACTGCCGGTGGCCCAGCGTATCGGTTCCTGTGCCCGTGGAATCGGGCAGGGTGACTGCCTTTTCTTCGTTCCCGTTGGGATCACATCCCGGGAAAAAAAGGCTGCCTAAAAGAAGCCCGCATAAAATCCATTTCAGCATCGTGGATTTTTTTCTGTCCGGTAACTGGGCAACAGCTTCCTTACGCATATCCTGGTTTTTTTGGGTACGGTGATAAGATATTCAAAATCCACTGGTCAAATATAACTCAATATTCGCCGCCAACTTTGCGTTGGTTCAGCGACTTGTTGGAGGACAGCGGAAGGTATAGCGGGGGCTGCTCAAAAATAATTTTCTCATTCAGCGAATGCAGAAAGGAGATGATTTCGTTTTTTTCCGCGGCATTCAGCTTTAGGGAATCGCCGGGAAGGGTCTGATTATCGACATGTTCCTTTTTACCTGCACCCCCACCCGCATCGTAAAAATCAATCACTTCCCGCAGGGTATTGAAAACCCCATTGTGCATGTAGGGTTTTGTGTATTGTGTATTACGCAGCGAACCTGTCCGGAATGCATGCAGGGTTTCTGGTGCCGGGTTCACCTGGAACCTTCCTTTATCCGTGCTCAATTCGGAGAATGTGGTATCCTCCGGCGTACCCAGAACTTCAAATTCTGTACTGATATAAGGCGGTTTCACACCATTAAAATAAGGAACGAAATGACAGGTACCGCATTTTGCCTTGTTCATAAACAGGTTGAATCCTCTTTTTACATCGTCCGGCACGCTGGCTTTATTATTCATGGCATCATCGAACGGCGCATAAAACCGGCTGAACCCTCCATAGTAAAAAGAGATGGCAGAAACCACGTGATCCAGCGATATTTCCTTTTCTTCCGGAGTAAGCTTTACCAGTTTCCGGAAGGCCTCATCGTATTCCCTGCAGCTCAATACTTTTTTGAGCAGCTCTTTCTGATTGCTGTTCATTTCGGTGGGATTGGTCATCACATCCTTACCCTGGGCCAGCAACGAAATGTGTTTACCATCCAGCATCAACAGATGATTGTATATGGCATTGATCAGCGTGGGGGTATTTCTGGCGAGGTGCTGCTGATGATCAAAAGCGAAGGCCGTTCTTTGCGTGGTATCGTTAAAATATTCGGTGGACTTATGGCAGGAAGCACAACTCCGCAGATTGTTCCCCGATAAAATGGGATCGTAAAAAAGCATTTTCCCAATATGCTTTATTTCATCTAATGTTTTTTCATCATCAACCATTGAATAAATTCCCTTTATATCCTGTGAAGTATAAAGGG
>DASRLM010000250.1:0-10194 GCA_035648455.1 Puia sp.
CAGTATCCGCTTATTATTTTTTAACGGTAAAATAAATGGTCCTGCTCCCCGGTTCTCCGCTGGCGGTAATGCCCTGTACCACGATGGCATACCGGCCCGGAACATCGGACGTAAAAAAACGCAGTTTTTCTTTTCCTGAAATTCCGGTTTTTATCTGTGGTGTCCAATACAACAGGGTTCTGAAATCGGGTATCCGGCTGCTGACCTCCTGCTCCGTTTCATAAACGGGAGAAAAGAATTCCCGTTGTTCCGGTATACCCGGATAGTCGAGCACAGTGGCCCGCGGATCCAGGTCAAATCCATCCAGGTCCCCGCGATAGGTGGTAACATTCACAATGCCTTCGAAGGATTTATATCCCAGAAAATAATTTTCAGTCACCAGGTCCAGCCTGCGGATCTTCATCGGATCCTGATGGAACAGCTTATCCGGTTCAAAAACAGGAACCCCATCAAAGAGAATCAATGGCTTCCCGCCAAAGAATTCCCTGAACGGGGGATTGAAAACATACAACTGGAACTTATCCCGCTTTCTGACCACGTTAACGGACCGCACATATTCCCGCAGTACTTCTTCCGTGGTCTGGAACCTCGTGTAATCATCCAACAGGTATTTTTCATCCGGAACAACATAAAACGTGCTGGTGTCCAATACCGGCATTTTAAACTGCTGCAGCTTTGTCCCATGGTAAATGTGCTGCACCTGCGCCTGCACACTCCGGTCCGTCAGTTCAGGTATATTGAATATCGGTAGTTTATCCTGTTCCGGCAGAACGGATGTAAAAGTATGCGCGAATGGGCTTTCCATTTCAAAGTGGCAACTGCTGTCTTCCGCGGGATCCGTTTGAAGAATGATTTCCTGTGAACCATAAAAATTATCCATCTCAAACTTCACACGTCCCAGGCTGTCACTCCTGTTCGTCCGGAATTGCGTTCTGGTTGACGGAACGGAGAGGTAAGATTCCTGCTGGATCACCGGCGCCCCGGTTCTGTTATCCACGAGCTTTCCTTCCAGAATATGACCGCCGCACTCCGGTGCATATTCGATGGGGGTTGCCTGATTGCGGGTAATCGCATCCCAGCTAAACCTTCTCCATCCATGGGTAAGCATCAGGTTATCCATGGCTTCTGTTTTCGGAATACTGTCGCTTTCAAAATAGTAATCCGGTGATTCTATGGCGGCACCCAGATCGGAAGTCAGCCAGAGATAATGACCGATGTCCGTTGCATCTGCCTGTTGCAGCGAATCCAGTTGATAAACGGCCAGGGACATATCAGCCGGCACCGGTTGTCCATCGGCAGCCGCCGATGAGAGATCCACCTGTATTTCATTGCGTATGCCATATTCGGATTTTCCCGTAGTGGCATTGATCGATAAGTCCTTCTCCGGATATTTAAAATACAAACGTTCGCATACCGGCTTTCCCGCATTATTAAAGACCGTGAACTGGGAGATGCCGTCATCCAGTAACTTCTGGTCTATTAAAAAATCCGCCTTCCCGTTTTGCAGTTGCCTGCCTTCCAGTTTTTTCCTGGACCCGCGGGTATGGATGAACAGGTAGACCATCCCTCCTTCAGCGTTTCCGGAAACACGAACGGTAATGCCTAACCGCTCATTACTATCCGTTGAAAGGCGCATCACATAGCCCGACGGATAAGCAACGGGCAGATCACCTGCCGCCTGTGTGCCATCCGGGAAACGGATGATGGCCCTGTACCGGTGATCCGCCGATGGCGTAAATGAAAAATGTCCAAGGCCCATGGCCAGCGGCCGGAACCTCAGCAGCGTATCCGACTGATCATCCAGCAGCAGTCCCTCGAAATGCTGCCCCCTGCCATAGGCATCAGTTACCCGAAAGCCCAGTTTACTTTCCAGGTTTTGAACCAGGTTTCCCCCTTCGGGGAAGAATTGAATATCGAACTGCGTTGCCGAAACCGTCGCGGAATCCGAAGTCATCTTATCCGGGTTGGCGATCCGGATGGTTTTTTCAAAAAAATAATCCGCGCCGGAATTTTTCATCCAGCGGGTATAGGCCCTGAACCGGTAGCTGCCTGATAAGATATTTGTGGGAATAATGAATGATCCGCTGGCCTCTCCGGGTTTCAGCGATATTTTTTGCTGGATCACCGGTTTGTTATTTCTATCCAGCAATTCCACATAAGCCAGTTTACTAAAGTTCACCGGACGATGGAAGGAGGCATCCACATCATAGATCCGGAACCACAGGATCTCTCCCGGCAGGTAAAAGTTTTTATCTGTGTGCACATATAGTTTTTCCTGAACATAACCGCTCCTGTAATGGTTAAATGTTTCCCGGATAACAGATTCCACTGCCTGGGCATGCACCTGGATCAAAAGGAACAGGCCGGGAAAAAATAAAATGAGCTGTCTGACGGGTTTGTTCTTCATGAATCCAAAAATTCTGTTACTGTTATTGCCAAAAATCCGGTTTGGTGGTGGTGCCGCCGAGAGCCCGGCAATCCATACAACCAATGGCCAAACCGGAATAGCCCGTTATTGCGGTTCCATGAGATACCGCATCGACCACCAGGTTATATCCACCTGCGAAAAATGCAGCAATCGAATCGGGATCATTCTTTATGGTGTCCAGCTTGATGCAATCTGCGTAAGGATCATAAATGGGCACAAAGGGAAGTTGTCCCCTGTCTATAAAAATCCTTTTTACTGTTTCGGTTGTACAGCCGACAAAGCCGATCACCGGCTCACCGGGATCTGTGGTATTGTGGATATTGCCCGTTATCTCCGAAGGTTGCGCATCGAAAATGGATCCGAGCTGTTCCGTATTTTTCTGGATCTTTTGTTTCCATTCATACCAGTCCTGCGTCAGAGCCTCTTGTTTTACGAGGATACTATACCGGGATATCAGCTTATCGGAGGCGGAATAAGGCACAAAGGTCAGTGGAAAGGAAGGGATCACATTCAAACTCAATTTTGCGGAAGAGGCAATGGAAATGTTCGTGGACTGATCCGACGACCAGCAGGTATATACCTCAAAGGGATCCGGTCTGAGAATGAGCATACCATAATCCTGGTATACATACGGAGAGAGATGGGACGCATGGTAAATCCAGGTTTCATCGAATTGCCATTGATAATACCTGGAATCGGTCTGGCTGCCATGCGTGGAAACATAAATCCACACGCCGTCATTTCCGGCAATCCAGCTCACACTGTCTATTTCCGGAGTGGTTTGCACCGGTGATAAATCAGACAGGTATTCTTTGCCCAGCGTTGTCTTGATCCGCAGCCTGTATTTTTGATTTACGTCCACCGGAACCTGGCTCACCGAATATTGGCCGTTTGCGAGTTCCGTTAAAGGATAACTGTTGCCATCTCCCGATTCCACGCTCACCTGTGCATGATATTCCGGAATCACGTAGGGCGAATCCAGACCCGTGGCCCGGGACAGGGTAATGTTCGTTGATCCGCTGCCGGCGTTGATAAAGCCTTCCACCACCAGGTAACCGGTAGCCGGTATGTGAATGGGGGCATTGTATTTGTCCTTACAGCCTCCCAGCACCAACACCAACAACAACCAATGGATCGATTTCATCCGTTCATTTTTATTTTCCAGTTAAAACCTGATGTTATAATTCACGTAAGGAATGGCGCTTCCAAAAATGGATAGCTTATATCCGTTCACTGCGCCATTCTCAGAAATATAATACACAGAATAGGGATTTCTTCTTCCGGTAACATTGTACACGCCAACGGTCCATGAATTGTGCGTGAGCTGATGCACCTTGTGATTGCCTTCAATATTCATCGACAGATCAGTCCGGAAATAATCCGGAATGCGGTAGGCATTCCGGTCCGCATACAGGGTTCTGAAAGCATTGTCATAATAAAACACGCCGATGGGCAGCGTAATGGGCCGGCCCGTACTGTAGGTGGCATTCATGGATACGCTGAACCGGTGGTTGACCCGGTAGTTGACAATGGCGGTGGCCGAATGCGGCTGGTCGTAATTGGCCGGATAATATTTTCCGCCGTTAATGGTCTCCCCCGAAGTGGGATCATCCAACTGCAGCAGGGTACGGGAATAGGTATAACTGATCCATCCGTTCAGTTTGCCGGAATTTTTTTTGATCAGCAGTTCCACGCCGTATGCCTTGCCCCGGGTATTGACCACGTCTGTTTCCACATGGTGGTTCATGACCAGCACGGCACCGCTTTTATAATCCAGATAATCCTGAATTTTTTTATAATACACTTCAATAGACGTTTCGATGGTGTTGGATTTAAAGTTCTTATACAATCCCAGGGACACCTGGCCGCCGGCCTGGGGCCTGATGTTCGGATCACTTAATTTCCAGATATCGGTTGGGGCAATGGCCGTGGTGTTGGACAATACATGAATATACTGGCGCTGGGTGTTGAATCCTGCCTTAATGGAAAAGCTGTCGGAGATTTCATATTTAATGGAAGCGCGGTATTCCGGACCGGAATAATTCTTTATAAAATCGCCCTTACCGTAGGATTGGGTGCCAATGATGTTGTCGGTTGTTTTGGGTAAACCGGGCGCATACTGGTTCACCGTTTGCGGACCAAGATAATTGAACAGGGAATAACGCAGACCGGCTTCGATGGAAAACCGTGAGCTGATGCTGTACCGGTCGCTCAGGTACAGAGCGCTTTCCTCCGCCCGTTCGGCAGAAACCACATCAGGCGTTACGAGTGATTGTTTGCCCAGCGGCTGATAACTTCCGGGGTCCAGTTTGTAGTTGATGGTATTGAGTCCGAACTCCAGGGCGTGTGACGCACTCAGGTAATAACTGAAGTGGGCCTTTAGATATTTCTGATTGATGTCGAACATCAGCTTATAGGCATCAAGGGGGTTGGCTTCACTGGAAATATTGTATTGATAGCGATCATACCCGGTACTGAAAACGCCATAAAACTGATCGTTGAAAATATGTTTCCATTTAACGGAAAAGTTCGCATTGCTATAGCTGTAGGTGGTATCGCTGTTGAGGTTAAAATGATCGCTGCTGGTATACCCCATGAGATATAAACTGTTGTTCTTATTGATCTGGTGCGTAATGTTCAGGTTGAGGTCATAAAAAGAAGCTTTGCTGTTTTTGTATTGGGCTGGCAGCAGGTTGAGCAGCCAGTTGGCATACGTGGTTCTTCCGCCGAGGATAAAAGAGGACTTATCCTTGATCAGCGGCCCTTCCACATCGAGCCGGGTGGTCAGCAGGCCGATCCCCGCCAAGCCAGTGATGTTCTTTTTATTTCCTTCGCGGCTGCTGATGTCGATCACAGATGACAAACGGCCGCCATAACGGGCAGGGATACTGCTTTTGTATAACTGAACGTCTTTGACCACTTCCGGGTTGAAGGCGGAAAAAAGACCAAAAAAATGAGAGGGATTAAAAATGGTCGCCTCATTAAACAGGATCAGGTTCTGATCCGCAGCTCCTCCGCGAACATTTAAACCGGTGCTGGCTTCCCCCACGGATTTTACGCCGGGCAGGGTAAGCACCACACGCAACAGATCCGCCTCGCCGAATACAACGGGCACCTGCCTGATGGTTTTGATATCCAGCTTCTGCACACCCATCTGCATCCCCTTGACATTGCTTAATTTCTGGGCGGAGATGATCACGTTTTTCAGCATCATCACCTGTCCCTGCATATCAATATTCAGCTTGCCATCGCCCGCCAGCAGGATGTGGCGGCGGGTATCCTTCATGCCAATACTTTGTATGTTGAGCACATGCCGTCCCCTGGGCAGCGAAATGGTATAGTAACCATACTGGTCCGAGGATACCCCTATCCGGGGATTATCAATATAGACCGATGCCCCAACCACGGGTTCGCCTGTTTTTCCATCCCGGATATACCCGCCGATCACCGCGCCAGGCTGTCCGTTGTTCCTGCTGTTTTCCCCGATGGCATACAGCTTGTTTTCCAGCGTGGCATGCTGAATCCCCTTATTCCGGCCTTCCCCATTATCGATATCCGCGTAGGATGGGTCTGGCTGTTTGGGCATGCCGTTATCAGGCAGCGCCTCACTGAGATTCGTTTCAACCGTGGCGCCACGGGTAAGGAATACCTGCTGGTGCCGGTCGATGGCAAAATGATAATCGGTTTTGGCAAAGGCCAGTTCCAGTACCCGGCTCAATGGTTCTTTTTCAACATACAGATTTATTTTCAAACTGTCGAACAGGGAACTATCATAATAAAAATAGTAACTGGTCTGGCTTTCCAGTTCTTCCGCAAACTGTTCGATGTTCAGATCATGGAAATTCCCGGTGATCAGGTTCTGCGGGTTCCGCTGGGCCGAAGCTTGGAGACAGGCAGCTGCCTGAAGCAAAAACAGCAGAACATGTAAACGGCCTGATTTCATATCACTTCCTTAATTGATCGTAATAAGCAGCTGCCTGCGGGATGACCTCGTCTTTATGCTTACGGAATTTCAGTTTATTCTTCCTGATAAACCGCTGCACCTCTTTTTTATGATCCCCCATTACTTTCAGCAGTTCCCGTTTTGAATTCACTTTGTGATATCCCGCTCCGGTCCTTATAAAATAATCGGTGCTTTCGAGTATGGTCCGTATGATGCCTTCCGTAATGGTCGGATCCTCTTTTACGGTTTTATATAATTTTTTCAGGGCCGTTGATCTCCCCGGGTATAAAACTTCATAATAACCGGTTCTGAGCGGATAATTGCTCAGGCTATCTGATAGAATACGCAGGAAATGATGATCCGGCAGATCAAAGCCCCCGATGCGTTCATCGATCAGTTGCATATCATAACCCTGATCTCTGGTGATGAGCTTCTGGCGGAGATCGTCGAATAATAACGGCACATCCGGATACAGGATACCGTCATAGACCACGGAACCCTGGCTGAAATTCTGGGCATTGAAATAAGGACTTCCTTCCTTAAAAGTATATGGATAACCGGTATAATGGCTGCCGTTGTAGAGGCGGGACTGATCACCGGTGCGACTGGTATAAACGGCCAGGGTATGTTCAAATGCCATCTGATACAACAGGCTGTCTGACTGCTCCTGCTGGGCGGAAGAGCATACCGGATAAAAAAACAAAGGCAATAAAAAAAGCGTAAACAATCCACATTTCATAAATCAGTCAGTTGGCGTAAACCGGATTCCAAAAGGAATCCGTTAATCCGGTAAAAAGAGTCCGGTAATATATATTTTTTTCGTGTAAAAACCCGCCCATTCATCAATTCTGGATAGAGGCCATGGCCCGGAGTATATTGGAGGCCCACGCATAAACGTTGTGGCCCATGATCATGCGGCGCATCTGTTTCATTTTTTGTCCCTGCAGGGGTTTGGGCATTTCCAGCGCCTCCTTGATGGAATCAGCGGTTTGTTCCACATCATAGGGATTGATGATCAGGGCGCCGTGAAGTTCCTGGGATGCGCCCGCAAAACGGCTGAGAATAAGCACACCGTCGTTTTCAGACCGTGCGGCGATAAATTCTTTGGCCACCAGGTTCATGCCGTCATGCAACGAAGTGACCATGCAAAAGTCGGCGCTCCGGTAATAAGGAATAATTTCTTCATGACTGTGATGGCGCTTCAGAAAAAGAATGGGCTGCCAGTTTTTAGCTTTAAATTTCCAATTGATGCGGTTCACCTCATTTTCCACCGCACTGGTGATGTCCGCATAGCTTTTTAAAAGCGAACGACTGGGCGCACCGATCTGGATGAAAGTGAATTTGCCGCGGTATTCTGCATATTTCTCCAGAAAGCGTTCTATGGCCAGGAATTTTTCAATCAGACCCTTGGTGTAATCGATACGGTCCACCCCAATACCCACATATTGTGCATGCAGGCCGTGCTGTTTTAACAGCTCCTGGGGTTCATCCTTGTGTCCGTTCCCGTTTTCATAATCCTTTAAAGTGAAGGAAATGCTGATCGGAAAGGGTTTTACCAGGGTAAAGTGATTCCCGATTTTAACAGAAAAATTCTCCCATATCACGCGCGACTCCAGGGAATTATTCACGGTTTCCAGAAAGTTGTTGCAATGATACTGGGTGTGAAACCCGATCAGGTCTCCGCCAAGCATGCCCCTTAATAATTCTTTTTGCCACGGACAAATACCAAAGGATTCGGGGTTTGGCCAGGGGATATGCCAGAAGATGGCCACTTTGGCATCCGGCCGCTTATCCTTAATTAGTTTCGGCAAAAGAGCGAAGTGATAATCCTGCACCAGGATAAAAGGTTCTTCCTGATCTTTTATTTCTTCAAGAACCGCCTTCGCATAAATTTCATTTACCTCCTGGTAATAATCCCAATCTTCTTTTCTGAATATGGGTCTTGTATGGGCAATATGACATAAGGGCCACAGTCCTTCATTTGAAAAACCGTAATAATAATGATTCTCCTGTTCTTTGGAAAGCCAGATTCTTCTGAGCGTATATTTATTTTCGTAAGGGGGAACCTGCACCTTGTCGTTCGCATCAACCGTTTCCCTATCCGCATCGCCGCTCCCGGAGGCAATCCATAAACCGCCGCAGGCCTTTAATATGGGTTCCATGGCGGTTACCATACCGCTGGCCGGAACAATACATTTTATTTCTTTTCCTGCATGCACATGCATATAGGGCTCCCGGTTGGACACCACCACCATGATTTTGTCTTCCAGCAATTGTTTCATTTCTTCATTCAGGCGTTCATGCGTCCAGACTGCCTCTCCCGAAGTGCGAAGCTGGGCCTCTTCCTGGGCAATGGCCTTGGCTTCCTGCATGGCCTGCGCAATACCGGAGATTTCCTTATACAGCGGTTCTAGAAAATTGAGCATCGGCCGCTTCTTGAACTGATCGGCATTTCCGAAACGGACAGCCTTGATCCATTCCACCACGCGGTTCAATGGTGAAAGGATTCCCCACTTCACCACAAGCAGCGTTACGATGGAAATAACCAGGGCCTGCAGGAACCAGCGGATAAAATTTCTCAGCCAGATGCTTTTGACAATGTTGGTGATGTAATCCGCATCCGCATAAAAGATAATGGCACTTTCGGGCAGGTCGTGCTGTTTGATCAGCCGGATGTATTCATACACTTTTTTACCATGGATACTCAGCAGGTGACCCATGGATGAATCGGCAGAAATGGACTGGGCGATATAGTCCGTAGAATATTTCAAAAAGGGTTCGGCCTGGCTGTTGAGGGCCACCAGGCTGTCGTTGTTATAATACACGGCGAGTCCGCTGAAACGATACTGAGTGATTAGGCTGTCCGTAATGTTCCTGAACAGCTGACTATCCGCTTTCGCGAGGTGCGAAAAATGAGACTTATAAAAAGCTTCAGCTGTCTGTATGGTTTTGGCTTCCAGCTCATTGTTCAATTGCTGACGTTCCGAGGAGATCTGAAAAGCAGTGAATCCAAAAGCAACCAGACCAACAGCAGCTATAATCGAAATAATCAGGGCCAGGTTTATTTTCATACCAATTCATTTAAAAACAAAATCACTCCTTGCACATTTTCCAATCTGTATTTTGCCAGTGTTTCCCCCGCGCCAACCTTAATGGTAAAAGCATGGTTATTGTTCGCCAGCACATGGAACATATCTTCGTCTGTTTTATCATCGCCCACCGACAATATAAAATCATAGTCCTGCTTATCCAGTAAATATTGTGCTCCTTTCCCTTTATCAATACCGGATTTTTTGATTTCCACCACTTTATTGCCATCAGTAACTTTCAATCCCAGGATACGGGATTTTTCCGTCATCGACCCGATCAGTTCCCGGGATCTGGAAAAACCCGTTTCCGGATCGGCATTCCGGTAGTGCCAGGCCAGGGAAAACCGTTTTTCTTCCGTGAATGAACCCGGGCAAACACCTGCATAATATTCCATTCCGCCATTGATTTCTTTTTTCCATTCCCCCTGGTCCTCAACTAATTCCTTCCACTGGCCATTTTCCCTGGCCATGGCACCATGTTCGGCAATGATATCTATCGGCAGGGATCCGATAAAGCCTTCTATTTCATGGAATCCCCTGCCGGTAATGATGACTACCCTGTTGCCCGGCAGGGCATTCAATGTAAGCAGAAAATCCAATAATTGTTTCGTAGGGACCGCCTCCCCCGGCGCCCGCTGATAATCCACCAGCGTTCCGTCATAATCCAGTAATATCAGTTTGCTTTTTGCTTTTTTAAAACTTTCAACCAAGATATCTTTCATTCCGTATACAGG
>DASRLM010000251.1:0-10267 GCA_035648455.1 Puia sp.
GTATAGGTGGTAAGCGAATGCACCTGTTCCGCAGTGGCCAAACCCACCGTATCCGCAAGAGAAATGATGCCCACCCGAAGCCCAACCAGTTTCCCGATCCATTCCTGAACCAGCAATTCGGACCACGGATCCTGATACGGATTTCCAAAGGCCATGGAAATGTAAATGACCAGGCGTTTTGAATGGCTTGCACAAAGCTCCTGAATTTCACGCACCGTGCCGAAGGATTTTTCTATTGAACTGTTCGCATTGCGCCGCTGAAAAGTTTCTGAAACAGAGAAAGGAAACCCGATATCACTTATTTCGGGATAGGCACAGGCCTCTCTTGCGCCCCGGGTATTGGCTACAATGGCCAGTAGTTTTGTTTTAGACGCTCCGCGCTTTAGCCCGGAAAGAACGGCTTTCGTATCGGCCATTTGTGGAATCAGTCCGTGAGAAACAAAACTTCCGAAATCGAGGCTGTCAAATCCCACCTCCAGCAAAGCATTGAGGTACTCCGTTTTTTTTGGCGTCGGAATAAAGGTTCCCCATCCCTGCATCGCATCGCGCGGACATTCTATGAGTTTGATGGGCGTGATCAAATTAAAAAGTAAATAGTAACATGTAAAAATTAATAACCAGGTCCCCCATAAATAATGCCTGCTTCACTACTTCGGTTAATAAGTTTATGCCGGCATATCTGTTTCCCATTTTCAAATCGTCAAATTCCTAATTCACTTTCGCCCGCCTTCGCTACCACCTTCGCTAAAGCTCCGGTGGTTGAGAAAAGCTGCGGCGTGCAGGCATTCTGTTTTTCATTGCTTCATACAAAATAATCCCCGCTGCAACGGAAACATTGAAGGAATCAAAATTTCCGCTCATGGGGATGGTGAAATGCGCATCTGCAGCTTTCCGGAGATAGGGCTGAAGACCCTTATCCTCGCTGCCCATCATCAAGCAGCAAGGATCCCGCAGATCCAGTTCATATATTTTCCGTTCGGCATCCATGCTGCTGGCATACACCTTTATGCCGTTGAGGTGAAGGCTGTCCACCGCTTTCAGCAGACTGCCTACCCGGCAAATATGAATTTTTTCCAGGGCACCGGCAGAAGATTTCAGGGCCTCTTCATTTAAAGCGGCGATGCCCTTATCCGGGATCACCATGGCCTGCGCACCACAGCAAACCGCACTCCGCGCAATGGCCCCGATATTCCGCACGTCAGTTATGCCATCCAGGAGAATAAACAAGGGCACCTGTCCCTGGGATACCACGTGATCAATGGCCTGCTGCAGATCGATATACTGGAAAAGAGAAGCAAAAGCAAGAACACCCTGGTGATTTGCACGCGTTAAGGAAAATAATTTTTCCTGCGGAACCTGCTGAATGGGAATACCCGTCTTCTCCGCCAGTTTCCGGATTTCCCCAATGGATTCCCCGCTCACATTCCGTTGAAAAAGTATCTTATCAATACCCCGGCCACTCCGGATGGCTTCGATCAGTGGCTGACGGCCGATGATGAGTGAAGATGGTTTCAAGCATTTATTTTTTTAATTTCCCCTGAAGCAAGAGGAGTTGCACCTGCTGAATGGCGGCGACGGACATGGAATCGGTGATGAGACCGGATCCCAGCATATCAACAGCTTCTTCAAATGGAATCCTTTTTACCGTCAGTGATTCTGTTTCTTCCGGCATGGCCTTATGCAGCTCAAGTTCCCTGGCCAGGTAAATGATGGCCAGTTCATCCGAAACGGAATTGGAAAGATGCATGTTGAATAAACTGACCCATTCCTTTGCCACCAGTCCCGTTTCCTCCAGCAATTCCCGCTTTGCGGCTGAAAGCGGATCTTCCCCTGCAGCCCCGCCGCCTTCCGGAATTTCCCAGCTGTACTGATCCAGCGGAAACCGGTACTGGCCCACGAGATAAACATGGAATTCGGAATCCAGCGGAATGATCCCTATGGCAGTGTTCTTAAAATGAACTTTTCCGTAAATCCCTTTTCCACCCGAAGGATTCAGTACACGGAATTCCGTTAAACTGATCCATGGGTTCTCGTAAACCATTTTCTGATCCAGAATTTTCCAGGGATTCTGAGGATTGCCCATAATCGAAAATACTAATTATAATTGCTGCAGGGACCGAATAAAAAAAGGGTTAACCGGTGGGCCAACCCTGTTCAGTATATTCTTCCGGGCCTATTTAATTTTGAATGCCTGCTTTACCTTTTTCACGTAATCCAGTTTTTCCCAGGTGAACAGCTCCACTTTTTTCTGAATGGTCTTGCCGTCGGGAGAAACAAATGTTTTAACAACGGTCTCGGGTTTACGACCCATGTGTCCGTAAGCAGCCGTTTCACTGTAAATCGGATTCCGCAGTTTCAGCCTTTGCTCGATGAAGTAGGGCCGCATGTCGAAAATCTTCTCCACGATTTTACCTATCTCTCCGTCCGTCAGATCCACTTTTGCGGTACGGTAAGTGTCTACGTGAATCGATGTGGGCTTAGCCACGCCGATCGCATAGGAAACCTGTACCAGCACTTCCCGGGCCACCCCGGCGGCCACCAGGTTCTTGGCAATATGCCGGGTGGCATAGGCCGCACTGCGGTCCACTTTGGATGGATCTTTCCCGCTAAAGGCGCCGCCTCCGTGAGCCCCTTTCCCTCCATAGGTATCCACGATGATCTTGCGTCCGGTAAGACCCGTATCCCCGTGCGGGCCGCCAATCACAAATTTCCCGGTCGGATTGATGTGGTACTTGATCTTATCATTAAAGAAATGGACGTATTTTTTATACTTTAATTTTACCCGGGGAATGAGAATGCCGATCATATCCTTTCTGATCTTTTCCCGCATCCGCGTTTCGGTATCAAAATCATCGTGCTGGGTGGAAATAACAATGGCATCGATCCTGACCGGATTGTTATTGTCGTCGTATTCCAGGGTTACCTGGCTCTTGGCATCCGGACGCAGGTATCTGATTTGTTTTTCTTCTCTTCTCAGCGCAGCCAGTTCAATCAGCAGCATGTGGGCCAGATCCAGGGCAAGCGGCATATAATTGTCGGTTTCATGGCTCGCATAACCGAACATCATGCCCTGATCCCCTGCTCCCTGATCCTCTTTTTTGGTCCGGTCAACACCCTGGTTGATGTCTGAGGATTGCTCATGAATGGCGGAAAAAATGCCGCAGCTATTGGCCTCAAACATATATTCACTCTTCGTATAACCGATTTTGCGAATCACCGAACGCGCAATTTCCTGCACATCCAGGTAAGCTTTTGATTTTACTTCTCCGGCCAGCACAACCTGTCCGGTGGTTACCAGGGTTTCACAGGCAACCTTGGATTGAGGGTCGAAGGCCAGAAAATGATCAATCAGGGCATCTGAAATCTGATCGGCCACTTTGTCCGGGTGACCCTCGGAAACACTTTCAGAAGTGAATAAATAAGACATGTTAAACTGTTTTGAAATTGGACTTACAGAAATAAAAAACCACTAATTACAAGGTAATTAATGGATGGCGATGCAAAGATAACAGATCAACCATTATGTTTTGTTTATCGTCGGGTACTTATTGGGAAAGGTCGGTATACAATTGCAGGTAATCCGTCAGATCCGATTCCGCATTAAAGGGCAGCACTTTTTTACCGCGCACCTTACTGAACTCGTCCAGCAGTTTTTTGTCAATTTTTTCCGCACCGAAAGTTATGGCATCCGCAGAAAGAGCTCCGCCGCGGAAAACGGCGTTGTTGGTCCCTTCGCTGAATGGCTCCAGATCCTTTTCCTTGATCGATGCATGTATATTGGCTATTTTGGTAAAATCACTCCCCAATTTTTCCTTAAACGTGTTCTGGCCGATGGTAAATACCACTTTGCTATGGGCGAAAACAGGTTCTTTCTTATACACCGTTTTGAGATAAAAAGGGATCAGGCCCGTCATCCATCCGCTGCAGTGGATAATATCCGGGGGCCAGCCGAATTTTTTAACCGTTTCCAGAGCGCCTTTACAAAAGAATACCGTTCTCAGCCCATTGTCGTCGAACCACTTTTCCTTTTCATCATGAAATATGAACTTGCGTTTAAACAGATCCTCATTCTCCAGGAAATAAACCTGCAACCGCGCATTGGGCAGGGACGCCACTTTGATCTGCAGGGGATAATCGTCGTTGTCCACAGAAACATTGATGCCCGAAAGCCTCACCACCTCATGTAACCGGTGCCTTCTTTCATTGATTACGCCGAACCTGGGCATAATACAGCGTACCTCAAAACCATTGTCGTTCGATTTAATCGCTAATTTATTTACCGTTTCCGCAAACTCTGTCAGCTCCAGGTAAGGAGACATCTCATTGGCAATAAATAAAATCCTTTTCTTTGCTACCATTAGGAAGGGAATTGGTGACCAGGAGAATACCTGAAAATCAGTTTGCGAAGGTAAGGTTTATTCCCCAAATAGGCACCCGGACGGGCTCCGGGATGCATAATAGCTTGAAAATGATCATTTTTAAAAGATTCGACGATTTACAAAATTACCTGACCAACAACAGGACAAAGAGGATACAGGTTGGCTTTGTACCCACCATGGGGTTCCTTCACCCGGGCCATATCAGCCTGATCGAGGCATCCCGGGCCATTGCCGGGATCACCGTATGCAGCCTCTTTGTGAATCCCAACCAGTTTAACGATCCTGTGGATTATGAGAAATATCCCGTCGACACAGAAAAAGATATCGAAATGCTCGAAAAAGCAGGCACGGATATCCTGTTCCTGCCTTCCGTGAAAGAAATATATCCCACGGGAACCGTTCTCGAAAAATTCAACATCGGTTACCTGGAGACCATCCTGGAGGGCAGGTATCGTCCGGGCCATTACCAGGGCGTATGCCAGGTGATGAGCCGGCTGTTAAAAGGAATTGGCCCTGACCATCTTTTCATGGGCCAAAAAGATTTTCAGCAATGCCTGGTAGTAAAAGAACTGATCACTCAGCTCCCACTCCCCGTGAAATTACATACCGTTCCTACTTTTCGGGAGCCGGACGGATTGGCCATGAGCAGCCGGAACAGCAGGCTCAATCCGCAACAAAGGAAAAACGCAGCGGCTATTTACCGGGCGCTTCTTTATATCCGGGATCAGCTTTCCACCGGGGATCCTTCACCCGTACTGTCCACCGCACAGGAAATGCTGGAAGCAGCAGGATTTAAAACGGATTATATTGCCACAGCAAAAGCCAGAGATCTAAGGCCCCTGGTTTTATGGAACGAAAAAGAAAAAGCGGTTGCACTGATTGCCGCCTTTCAGGGAGATGTGCGGCTGATTGATAATATGCTGCTCAATTGATTACTTTTGCAGGCTAAATTCCGGAACGGATATGGATATTGAAATTCTGAAATCAAAGGTTCACCGGGTAACGATAACGGAAGCCAACCTGAATTATGTGGGCAGCCTGACCCTCGACGAGGATCTGATGGATGCTGCCAACATGATCATTAATGAAAAGGTGCAGGTGGTGAACGTGAATACCGGCGCCAGGATCGAAACTTACCTGCTGAAAGGCAAAAGGGGTTCGGGCATCTGCTGCCTCAACGGACCGGCGGCACGCAGCGGTGCCGTGGGTGATGTTGTGATTGTTATTTCTTATGCCCGGATGGACTTTGAAGAAGCAAAGAAATTCAGTCCATGGGTTATATTCCCTTCGGAAGGAAATAAAATTTAGCTGCGCTTTCATTTGACAATGAATGTTTTGCATCTTGATAAATCCCTTTAAAATCGTATCTTACCAATCTCTATGAAGAAGGCGATTTTAACCTCCCTCCAATATATTTTCTTTGCGCTGCTGGCTGTTTTTTTTGTTTGGCTGAGTGTACGCGGACTCGATCACGAAAAATGGGAACAGCTGAAAAAAGCAATGGACAAAGCCCATTACTGGTTGCTGATTCCCGTTTTCAGTCTATTGCTTTTAAGTCACTGGATCCGCGCGCTCCGCTGGCGCCAGCTGATGGAACCCATGGGCTATCATCCTTCCCGCCTGAATGCTTTTTTTGCTGTCATGATCGGATATTTTGTTAACCTGGGCGCTCCTCGTATCGGAGAGGTGGTCAAATGTACCATCCTGGCCCGCTATGAAAAAGTGCCGGTCCAAAAACTGGTCGGAACCATTGTGGCGGAAAGGGCGTTTGATGTGATCTGCCTGCTGCTTGTATTCGGACTAACCTTTGTTTTTCAGTTCGACATCGTTTCTTCCCTGGCACATGATTATATCTATCCTGCCTTCCAGAATAAAAACGGGCAAACGGCTTACCGTAAAATTATTTTCGTGGCCGTTGCCCTGATCCTGTTTTTTATTTTGCTGAAAATCCTGTTCAGCCGTTTCGGCCATATCAACCTGATCCAGAAATTAAAAAATATACTCGCCGGCGTCTGGCACGGACTGATCAGCGTCCGCGCCCTGAAGAACAAACCACTTTTCTTCCTTTATACTTTCGTGATCTGGTTCCTGTATCTGCTCAGCACCTGGTGCGGATTTTTTGCCATCGATGAAACCAGCCGGCTCACCCTCACAGATGCCCTTACGGTACTCGCTATGGGCAGCGTGGGCATGATCCTTTCTCCTGGCGGCATCGGCGCTTATGCCCTGCTGGTGATGGAAACCGTGGCCCTATATCATATTCCCAAAGAACCTTACGGACAGGCGCTCGGCTGGTTGCTCTGGTTTGGACAATTCCTGAGTTTTGTTATTTTTGGCGTGGTCAGTTTTATTTTATTACCCCGCGTGAACCGCACTAATCAACGACCGGATGAAACACCCGCAGGTTATTCAGCATAAAATATTATCGAGCCGGGACATCGTATTCCAGTGCAACCGCTGGAAACTGCTCTCCAAAACGATCTCGTTCACCAATGGTTGTTTCGACATCCTGCATCCGGGTCATATTGCTTCCCTGTCCCAGGCAGCCCGGGAAGCGGATTTCCTGGTGGTGGGATTAAATTCCGATGCTTCTGCAAGACGGTTAAAAGGAGAAGGCCGGCCCATCATCGACGAGCAATCAAGGGCCCTGGTATTGGCCGCCTTGCTCATGGTAGATGCCGTTGTAATCTTTGAGGAAGATACCCCACTCGAATTGATCCGGCTCGTTCAACCGGATGTTCTGGTGAAGGGCGGCGATTATTCCATCGACCAGATCGTGGGTGCCCGGGAAGTGCAGGGTGCCGGAGGCCGGGTAGTGATCAATCCCATACTGGAAGGGTTTTCCTCCACGGGACTGTTCAAAAAAATCCGGAGCCTGTAAATTAAACGCTTCCGGAACATTTTATAAGCGCTTCACTCATTCAACCGGGCCTCTTCCAGATCCAGTTCCCATTCCCTGTTGTTGAGGAGTTCATCGGGATACAATCTTTCCTCGCGTAATTTCTGAAGCTCGTCCCGTCTTACCGCAACCAGCTCTAATAACATGTTTCGGTATTTGGGCAGAAAACTGGAAGTAGCCTGACCGCCCTCTTCCTTCAGTAATCTTTTATTGGCAATCTCTACCATTCTTTCATAGCGTTCTTTCAAACGACTATAAGCATCCACAGTATTCAATTCATGTTCATATTTATTCTGCAAATGATTTAAAACCGCTCCGGCTAACCGGAGGCGAATGGCCGCTTCCTGCTGCGCCGTTAATTCTTCATCCGTTATCTCCATGTGCAACTTGCGGATGAGCCAGGGCAAACTCAGCCCCTGTAAAACAAGGGTAAACAAAATAACGATAAACGTAATGAACAGGATCAGGTCGCGTTGAGGGAAATTTTTACCCGCCAGCGTAAGGGGGACGGCCAGTGCCGAAGCCAGGGATACCACACCCCGCATGCCGCTCCAGGCAACCAGAAAAACACTTTTCACGGGTGGCTTCGGTTCTTTTTCCCTGATGGCGCTGCTCAGCATACGATGGATCCCAACAGGAATCCCATAGCCAGCGAAAAACCGGGTATCATGAAATGGGATAGAAAGGCAATGGCCGTGGAGGTGAATATCACCAGTCCGAAAGCAAGCAGGCTGATATTTCTTCCTTGTTGCCAGAATTCCTTCCAGGAGGTGTTCCATGCCGCAGCATATAGTAAGGGCGGCAGGAAGATCAGAAAAACAAAATCCGGATCAAGGACCACATCCGGTATGGCGGGGATAAAACCAATCAGCAGGCCCGCGATCACTAAAAATATCGGATAGGGGATGTTCAGCTTTTGCTGAGAATGGTCAGCATGGATGCCGCAAACAACAGGGAAAGGACCAACAGCAGATTTTCCTGTACCATAGGTCCGAAAATAAGCTTTTTATTTATTTACACGCTTCCGCCGAAGCTCCTGCGGCTGCCATATTAAGCCCGAAAGAATACCGGGAACTGTTGGTTATCCCCTGTACATCCTTTCTACTTCCTGCACGATGGATTCGATGTCTTTATCGTCGCCATGCGCATCATACGGTTGTTTGAGGCTGCTTCCGAAAAAGAAGGCAACCGTTTGCCAGAAACGGGCTGTGAATCCGCCACGATATTCTTTGATGATGTCGTAACAGTTGTTGCCGGTTTGCCGGTTGATGAGCTTCATCAACACCTTCCCCTGGTAGACCGAGAGGTTTTCCATGGGATCGGTAAACTCCTTTTTTAAATCCTTTTCACGCGATTTGATGTATTGTTTTTTTTCTTCTGCCGAAGGTATTTTAGCCAGTTTGAAATTCATTTCATTTAAAATGATGCCGGCTTTGCGCGCAAACGGATAGGTTACGTAAACGGCATTTCTCAACCTCGTCATGGCCTCCCAGCGTTGCCGTTGGACCCGGGTCATTTTCCTGTCCACAGAAACCATCTCCAGTGTTTTAGCCGGTATCGTATCGCCGTCATACACGATCATCATGCTGTAAATGGTATCGTACTTTCCAAACCGGTTGTCCGGAGTCCGGAGGCTATTGGCTGTTTTCGGCGATGGCGCGGGTAGCTGCTGGGCAAAAACGGGTTGTACCGTAATCAACAGGATGAACGGAAGAAGCAGGGAAAAATATGACAAACGGGCGTTCCGCATAGCGCCTCCAAAGTTAACCATTAAAAGGGGATCATGCAACCGGCCCGGGCTCCGGTCTTAACCGCTGTTTACGCCTGTAAAAGATGCTCATCCAGAACCCCGTGACCATCACCAGGATGCCGATCCAGACCAGGTTGATCTGAGGAAAGGTATAGACCTTGAGAGATACAAAGGGAACCATGTCGCTGGATTCCTTTACCCGAAGATCGAGTTTGCGGTTGGTCATCACCGAACCGATTTCCACAGCCAGGTTCTGGGCAAAAAGCGTGTCAGCCACCCGGTGTATCCGGTTGTCCTTTACATATAAGAGGGGTGCGATGGTATACTGCAAGCTGTCCCGGCTGATCACCCGGATATGGGCAAGCAGCGCCGTATCCGAAGATGTAAAATGATATTTTTCATTATCGGGATTAACATAAACGGTGTCCAGGATCATGATTCCCCGGGAGTAAAATATCGTGTCGTGCAGGGAAACCGGGTGCGAAACAAAACCACTGGTATCTTTTACTTTGTCCAGTATATTGGCATAACTGATATACGTAAAAATATCGTGATCCCAGTAATGGCGCTTATCCGGATTGTTGGAATAATTTTCGGCGCCCTTGGTGTTTTTGATCAGGTTTGGCCAGAGATTGAAAGACTCGCCGGTTTTTTTGTCCTGGAATTTGACCTGGAAATAAATGATATTCCCGGTTTTATTCACCGAGTCATTGCTGAGATAAGTGGCATAATAGGTACCCATATCCGTTTTGACATCTTTCAGCAGGGTAATATTCTCCAGCGGATTCTCTTTCGTTTTCGGATCGAATGGCAGATTGATGCCGGTGGTGTTATAGGAAAGCACTTCCTTCCTGGATGAGGATACGAGGATGCCGACCAGCAATAATCCAAAGCCGGCGTGTGCCACTGATGCGCCAGCCACTTTGAGTTTACCTTTCAAACCGGTAAATATATATCCCGCATTGGCCACCAGGGAATAAACACCGGCAAACAGCGCCAGGTGTATGGCGGCCAGGAATCCGGTTCCGTACTGATCGTAATGTATTCCACCAAACAAACTGATCAGCACTGAAATCACCAGGGCAATGGCCGTAGCCGGCCAGATTTTCTTCCACAGGATATTTTTGGGTGTGTTTTTATATTTCAGGTATTGCCCCCCGGCGGTCAGAACACCCAATATAATGGCAATGAAGATTTCAATCCGGTTATATGAAAATTTGGGGTCCTCTCCGGTTGTCC
>DASRLM010000252.1:0-4242 GCA_035648455.1 Puia sp.
AGGAGCATTAAAGCATCGTAACCTGCTGATGGGAATAATAGCCATCTTCACTTATGTGGGCGGGGAAGTGAGTATCGGCAGCCTGTTAATCGGCTATTTAAAACTGCCTGCAATTGCTGGCCTTCCGGAAGCAGAAGGAAGCCGGTATGTAGCTGTTTACTGGGGCGGGTTAATGACCGGCCGTTTTATCGGTGCGCTTTCCTTAAATGCGAATATACCTAGCCGTTATAAGTATACAGGAATGTGCCTCATCCCGATGCTTGCCTTTCTGATCGTTGGGAATCTGCTGAGCTGGGAAGCTGCCCGATACCTGGCGTTTTTTCTGGTCCTGAACCTGCTGGCCTTTTTTTTCGGGAACTTTTTACCAGACAGGACCCTCGGCATTTTTTCAGTGATTCAGGTTTGTCTTTTGCTGACGGCTATAGGATGTTCCGGCCGGATCGCCATGTGGTCGCTGATTGCCGCAGGGCTTTTCAACTCCATTTGCTGGTCCAACATTTTTGCCCTTTCATTAAAGGGGCTGGGAAAATATACGGGACAGGGTTCCTCATTGCTGATCATGGCCATTTTAGGCGCTGCGGTAATACCGGTGATTCAGGGCGGGCTGGCCGACCGAATCGGCCTGCAATATTCATTTATTATTCCGGTGATCTGTTATCTCTATCTCGCAATCTATGGATTCCGCTGGTACAGAGATAAATCGGTTCCGGATCTGAGCGATTAAAATAAAAGCTGAATGATTATCTCTGGTATAAAAGGGGAATTTTCGGAAAGCCTGGGTGTTTTACAAGAATTCGCCGGAGATATTAAAAAGCTGCAACAGGTTTCGGAAGCTGCCACGGTGATGGTCGCCTGTATCCGGAGCGGGGGTAAAATTATCAGTTGCGGAAACGGAGGATCCCATTGTGATGCGATGCATTTTGCAGAAGAATTGTCGGGCCGGTACCGGGAAGACCGCAATGCCCTTCCTGCCATCGCCATCTCGGATCCGGCATTCCTCTCCTGTGTGGGAAATGACTACGGGTACGCAGCCGTCTTCAGCCGCTTTCTGGAAGCCATGGGCAAAGCGGACGATATTCTGCTGGCGATCTCTACCAGTGGACAGTCGGAAAATATTATCCGGGCGGTGGAACGGGCGCGGGATCTGAAGATGCGGGTGATCCTGCTTACCGGAAACGGAGGAGGCCGGTTGAAGGGGAGGGGCGATATAGAAATAGAGGTTGCTTATTCAGGATATGCCGACCGTATCCAGGAAATTCATATCCTGATCATTCATGCCCTTATTTTTTCGATTGAAAAATTATTATACGGAAAGGAATAATATGCACGTACTCAGTAAAATATTATTATTAACGGTGATGGGTACCGGAATCCATTATACTCCTGCTGGGGCGCAGGATGCGATTAGCGAAAATGGATTGCAGGTGATGCATGATCTGGAATATAAAGAACAGGCCGCCGGTTCAGCGCCCGTGCTCAAACTGGATGTGTACCGTTCTTCACAGAACCCCCCGAAAATGCGGCCGGCTATTCTTTTTGTGCATGGCGGCGGATTCTGGGAAGGGGACAAGAGTTCATCCTTATACGTGAAAATGGCGACTGCCTTCGCGCTGAATGGATATGTTTCCGTTTCAGTGAACTATACCTTGAAAAAGGAAACGGAACCATATAGCCGCAGCATTCTGGAGCGTGATATTTCCGATGTGCTGGCTGCGTTGCACTGGGTAAGAGAGAACAGCACAAGGCTCCGTATAGACATCTCGAAACTGATCATCTGCGGGGATTCTGCAGGCGGAGGCATAGTGATCAACCTGAGCTATGATCCGGTAAATAATAAATATTTCGCAGGCTGTATTGATTTGTGGGGCGGATTGCCCGGCGATCGGGGATGGAATGCGCCGGTATTTCCCGGCCATTTAACCCGTGAAACGCCTGCTACCTGTATCCTGCATGGAACAACGGACCGGATCGTTCCTTTCCAAACCAGTCAAGCACTGGGTTTAAAATTGAAAACCGCAGGCATTCCCTATGAATTGCATCCTTTAAAAGACGCCAATCATTATCCGGTACAGCTGGCTGATCAGTTTATCCCGGTATTGATTGCATTCGCAAACAAAGTACTTCACAGAAAATAGAAATGCCGCCGGCATAAGTATGATCATTCCGGTGAAAAAAATTTCGGGATTATGCGAAAATTATTATTGCTGATGATTGGGTTGTTGATATTCATGATGGGAAAGACTCAGTACCTGACCCGGCAGGTGAACCCGTTTATCGGTACAGCCAACAGCGGCAATACTAACCCTGGCGCCGTAATGCCGTGGGGTATGGTTTCCATTTCACCTTTTAACAGTTATGATACGGTCAGCGGTTCGGGCGGAGCCAGTCCCTATTATTACGGCAAATCCTTCATCTATGGATTTACGCATGTCAATATGAGCGGAGTGGGATGTGCGGATCTGGGCATCGTATGCCTGATGCCCATTACAGGGAAATTTGATGCAAACGAAGCGCACTGCTCAGCATATTCCGCGGAACAGGCATCCCCTGGTTATTATTCGGTTCACCTTGACCGTTATGATGTGCGGGCGGAACTGAGCGCTACGGTAAGATCGGCCATTAGCTGTTATACCTTCCCCGCGGGCGAGTCGCATATCCTGGTGGACCTGGAATTGGGCCTGACGGCCAAACCAGGCGGTGAAATAAAACAGTTATCCGACACAGAGGTGGCAGGGTTTAAAAATGTCGGTGATATGTGCGGACTGAAAACGATCCAGACCGTTTATTTTGTTGCGCGAATCAGTAAGCGGCCGTTGAACGCCGGGGTGTGGTCGAACGGAAAGACGTATACGCAATTCCGGCGTGAATTGGCTGGTAACCGGATCGGTGCTTTTTTTTCATTTCATACGGAAAGCGGGGAGAAGATCTTCGTGAAAACGGGGATCTCCTATGTAAGTATTGAAAATGCCCGGAAAAACATGGAAGCGGAGCAACCGGCATTTGACTTCGAAGGCACGAGAAGATCGGCGGAAGCGGCCTGGGAAAAAGTATTGTCAAAAATTAGGGTAGAGGGTGGCACTTCCGGCGACCGGATTAAGTTTTATACAGCCCTTTATCATACGCTCCTTCATCCCAATGTATTCAATGATGTGAATGGAGAATATATGGCATTCGGATCAAACCAAACCAGGCAGACGAATGATGGCATTGAGCGATATACGGTCTTTTCGTTGTGGGATACCTACCGCTGCCTGCATCCATTTCTTTCCCTGGTATATCCGCAGAGGGAATCTGCCATGGTCAAAACCTTACTGGGCATGGCTTCGGAAAGTGGCTGGCTGCCCAAAATGGAATATGCCGGAATTGAATCGGGCGCCATGACGGGAGATCCAGCTTTGATCGTGATCGCGGACAGCTGGTTGCGAGGTATCCGTGATTTCAATATCCGTCAGGCATACGATGTGATGAAACACAATGCGGAAACTCCTGAAAAAAATAATCCATTGCGTCCAGGAATGGATGACTGGCTGAAGTACGGATATATTCCGGAAGATGCACCGAATATGCTGCATCCTTTTGTAAAGTCATCTGCCTCTGCCGGTGACTATGAAAATATGCGGGAACGCCGTATTGTCTGGGGATCCGTATCTACAGCGCTGGAATACTGCGCGGCCGACTGGAGCCTCGCGCAAATAGCAAAATTACTCGGTGAAGAAAAAGAATACCGGCAATTTGAAAAACGTGCCGCTTCCTACCGCAATAATTTCGATTCATTGAGCGGATTCATGCAGCCGCGAACAACGAGCGGGAAATGGGCTGAACCCTTCGATCCGGCATCCCTGCAGAACAATGCATTCACCGAAGGGAATTCCTGGAATTATAGTTTTATGGTTCCTTTCGATGTGCCCGGGCTTATCCGCTTAATGGGTGGCGCTAAAAGATTTACAAAAAGGCTCGACAGCTGTTTCGGGGGCGGTTATTTCGATATTACAAATGAACCCGACCTGGGTTATCCCTATTTGTATGATGAGATAACCGGAAGTGAATGGAAAACGCAGCAACAGGTGCGGAAGATCATATCCGGTTCTTTTAAGAACGCTCCCGATGGTTTGCCGGGCAATGATGATTGCGGGTCTTTATCTGCGTGGCTTGTATTTTCCATGATGGGCCTGTATCCCGCCTGCCCCGGATCAAATGAGTACAAGTTGACTTCGCCATCATTCCCAAAAATCAACATCGAAC
>DASRLM010000253.1:0-3066 GCA_035648455.1 Puia sp.
CAACAATCCCCCTGGTACGCAGTTTATACCCGCCCCCGTTGGGAGAAGAAGGTGGCCGAATACCTTTTGGAAAAAGGAGTGGAGAATTATTGCCCGCTAAATAAGATCCTGCGCCAGTGGAGCGACCGGAAAAAAGTGGTGATGGAACCCGTTTTTAAGGGTTATGTTTTTGTAAAGCCCCTTGAAGAACGCAAATGGGAGATCACCAAAATTCCCGGCATTCTGAACTATGTGTATTGGCTTGGCAAGCCTGCCCCGGTAAAAGAAGAAGAAATTCTCACGATAAAAAAATTCCTCAACGAATTTCATAATGTGGAGGTGGAAAAGAAAGGCTTTGTAGTCAATACACCTGTCCGGATCACGCAGGGAGTCTTAATGAATTATGAGGGCATGGTAATTGAAGTTTTTGGTAATCGCGCCGTGGTAAAGATCGACACCCTCGACATCCAGCTCAGCGCACACTTTGATAAGAAGAACCTCGAACGAATAAATGGATAGAAGCTGATAGCTAATAGCTAATAGCTAATAGCTAACTACAACTTTCGGCCTACCAATAAACAAATAAACAAATAAACCAATAAACCTCTTGTGTCGCATCGCTGGCATAGCCAATAAATCCCTTCCCCTTGAGGCCGTAAAGAACAGGGTAACCGCAATGTGTTCGCTGCAAAAACACGGCGGACCAGACGATGAAGGATTGTATGCGTGCCCGGAAACAGGACTGGTGCTGGGCCATCGGCGCCTTGCATTGATCGACCTGTCTCCCGCAGGCCACCAGCCTATGAGCTACCAGGATCGTTATATTATTTCTTTCAATGGGGAGATCTATAATTTCCCCGAGCTGAAAAAGGAGCTGCAACAAATGGGCCTTTGTTTCACCACTCATTCTGATACGGAAGTGATCCTTGCGGCCTTTGCCCGTTGGAACACACAAAGTTTTTCGCGGCTCTCCGGCATGTTTGCCTTCGCCTTATACGATACGCTTGAAAAAGAACTCTTTCTCGTGCGGGACGCATCCGGTATTAAACCGCTGTACTATACCGTGAATGAGGCTTCTATAGGTTTTGCATCGGAGATGAGGGCCTTTAGTGCCATGGGTATAACTGAGGCGAATGCTTCCTGGCCGGTTTTTCAATTGGCCTACGGTTTCATTCCCGAGCCTGTCAGTACCTTGAAAAGCGTTAAGCCTTTGCACAAAGGTTGTTTTTACAAATGCAATCTGCTTACGGGCGCCAATAGTTACCAGTCGTTTAAGCATTATAGTTATAGCAACACACGGGGCGATGTTTCGTCGGCCCAAAATGCTGTCAGTTCTTCCGTGGAAAGAGCTGTTGGCCGTCACTTGCTGGCGGATGCACCCATAGGCGTGTTCCTGAGCGGCGGTATCGACTCAGGGATCATTACTTCGTTGGCCTCAGCATACCAGGCATCGCATCTCAAAACATTATCTTTATATTTCAACGAAAAGGAATTTTCCGAGAAGCAATACCAGGACAGTATTATTGAAAGATTAGGTTGCAAAAATTACCAACACCTGCTCACGGAGTCAGAATTTCAACAATCTTTTCCGGCGGTCTTACAGGCGATGGACATGCCAAGCTGTGATGGCATCAACACGTGGTTCATCAGCAAATATGCCCGTGAAAACGGTCTAAAAGCTGTCTTGTCCGGTGTTGGCGGCGACGAGCTTTTTGGCGGCTATCCGTCCTTTGGCCGTATTGCCATTGCCCGCCGGTTGCAAAAAAGCCCCGCACTGTTATTAAAATTGATCGGCAATAATACCAGCAATAAGTTCAACCGATTCCCTTACTTGTCTATGAGCGGCAACAATGGCCTCTATCTTTTCCTTCGCGGCCTTTTTCCGCCTGCCCTGATCGCAAAACAATTGAATGCCGATGAAAGAGAAATCTGGACGATTCTAAGCGAACAGGCCGTGCTGCCAGACCTGTCGGATTTGGTAGCGAAGAATGAGGCAAGCTGGATGGAGCTGAATGTGTACATGCAGAACCAGTTGTTGCGCGATGCGGATGTGATGAGCATGGCGCATGGCGTGGAAATAAGGGTTCCCTTCCTGGATCCTGAAGTGATCCAAACCGCTTTGTCTATACATCCTGCTATAAAATACGCGGGCAAACTGCCCAAGCAAATGCTGATAAATGCATTTAGAAATACGCTGCCTGAAGCGATCTGGAACCGCAAAAAGATGGGCTTTGGTTTCCCCTTTGCGCGGTGGATGGGCAACAGCGCCTTTGTTAAAGAAACGATGGAAAATGGCAATGCCAACTCAAAAAAAAGCTATCAGAAATTCAAGCAAGGCAAAATGCACTGGAGCCATTTGTTGTCGTTGTTGTTGCTGCAGACAAGGGGAGTAGAATAGTGAAGAATGAAAAGTGAATAATGAATAGTGAAGAATAGTGAATAGTGAATAGTGAATAGGGAAGAATGAATAGTGAATGGCCTTTGCTGAACTTTCAACCTTGAACTTGCGATCACCAAACATTACCACTAACTTAGAACGATCAACTTAATTAATCAATAACCTTCCCGATAGGCATCGGGAAAACTAATAAACCAATTAAGAAATCCACCCTTTTCCTCACCCTTCGTTGTTTTTCTGCCACCGGTGGCATTGAAAAAGTGTGCAGGATCATGGGAAAAGCATTGTACGAGGAAAGTTTGGTTAACGATGCATGTGTGCAGGTGAGCAGCATGTACGATCACGGGGCAGACTCCTTTGATAACGCTTATTTTCCGGCGGAAAACTTCAGCGGCTATGGCATTAATAAAGTAAAATTTTTCTGGCAAATGGTGAACCGGGGCAGGAAAAAAGACCGTTTGATTCTGAGCCATATTAACCTGTTGCCTGTCGGTTGGCTGATAAAGAAATGCTCGCCGCGCACAGAATTAATTCTCCTGGCGCATGGCATTGAAATCTGGTACCCGTTAAGCGCTTTCAAAAGAAAAATGTTGTTTCAATGCGATCGAATATTGGCAGTGAGTGAATTTACAAAAGCCAGGGTAAACGAAGTACATGGATTTTCAATGGCAAAATTATCGGTGCTCAAC
>DASRLM010000254.1:0-6616 GCA_035648455.1 Puia sp.
GGTATGCTCAAGGTATGGGCGCCCTATTTCAACAATAAAGATTAAACTGCGGCAACGGCTTCATTACCGTATAACTGATCCCGGAAAGACCATGATGGGGAAGCAATGAACGGTCCCAGTTCCAGTGACGACCATTTTTCATCTATCCTGGAAATGGTTTCCTGATCTGCCACGATAATGTTAGGCCAGTCCCGCTGAAAATCATCCAGTGTTTCCGTTTTTGTAGTGCCATCTAGTCCCATACAAGCGAATAATTTATCTTCATATTTTACTTCAGATAAAAGATTATCACGCTTGGGATCCAGGTTATTACAAAAACGCCATAAGGCAACCTGAAGGTTTTTCGGATCTATCAGTTCATCAACATAAAGAATCAGTTTAACGGAATGGTTTAAAAGCATTTCGGAAACGAGTGCCTGATGAAGTTCACGAATCTGGCCTTTCCGGTTTTTGGCAACAGACAGAATGAGACAGGGAATATCCTGTTGAATAAGGCCGGTATTTACCGCCCTGATTTCCGGAAATAGCTGCTTTAGTTCCTCCTCAGAAGGAATCTTTTTGTTTTCAGAAGCCCCATACCGGTCATCAGTTTCCTCGGGAAATTTTCGGGTACCGTCCAGACACATCTTTCCGCCAAATCCCAGTTTGCTGCAACTGTGATCGAGCACATCCATCGGGCCCTGGGCAAAAGAGATATCGGTTGCCGGATTCAGGTTTTTAAAAACATACTGCGCCAGCGAGGTATAATCCGTAATGCGTACACCCTCGTCCACCAGTACCAGGATTTTATTGAACATCATTTGTCCCGCGCCCCACATCGCGCTCATTACTTTTTGGCCATGACCGGCAAACGTTTTATGGATCTGGGCAATCACCAGATTGTGAAACACGCCTTCCACGGGCATTTCCATATCCACTATTTCCGGGATCATCATCATTTTCATTGGCGCCAGAAAGATGCGCTCCGTGGCCTTGCCCAGCCACGCGTCTTCCTGCGGCGGAATGCCTACGATGGTTGCGGGATACACGGGATTTTTTTTATGGGTGATGGCGGTAACATGGAAAGACGGATACCAGTCGGGCAGCGAATAGTACCCCGTGTGATCGCCGAAGGGTCCTTCCCAGATGGGATCTTCCTGGGGATCCACATAACCTTCAATCACAAAATCGGCATCAGCGGGCACTTCCACTTCCGGCTGGGTCAGGCATTTTACCAACTCCACTTTCTTTTTTCGCAGGAATCCGGCCAGCATGTATTCATCCACGTTATCCGGTAATGGTGCCGTGGCCGAATACGCATATACGGGATCACCGCCTAGCGCAACCGCCACGGGCATCCTTTTATTTAATTTTTTATACGCTTCGAAATGACGGGCACTCACCTTGTGCTTGTGCCAGTGCATGCCCGTGCGAGTGCCGTCCAACAACTGCATACGGTACATGCCCACGTTCCTTACTCCCGTGAGCGGATCTTTGGTATGAATGATGGGCAGGGTGATAAAAGGGCCGCCATCTTTTGGCCAGCAGGTAATGATGGGAAGTTTATTCAGATCAGGATGGGCCATCACCACTTCCTGGCAGGCTCCCTTTCCACTGACCACCCGGGGCATCCAGGCGGCAAACTGATTGAGCTTTGGTAATACTTTCAGTTTATCCACGATGGACTCCTTTGGCCCGGCCAGCAGCCTGAAAAGGGATTCTATTTCGCTGCTTATATCGTCCAGGCCGGATACGCCGAGCGCCATGCACATTCTTTTTTCACTGCCATAGGCATTCATCAAAACCGGGAAATCATATCCGGTATTTTCGAAAAGTAACGCTTTATTTTGTGCGGGGGTTTTACTGACGCGATCCGTGATCTCGGCCATTTCGAGTTTCGGATCCACAAAGGTCTTAATGCGGATCAGCTCGCCGGCTGATTCAAGCGCTCCAATAAATTGATCAAGGTTTTTAAATGCCATCGGGTGTGTTAACCCGCAAAATTAACCAACTAAAATCATTGTACCGGTTTTGGGCAATCTGTTCTTCCCCGCCCATATTCCCCGTTGCTCCTGTTGATCAGGGCAATGCTTAGCCGGATGCCGGTATAATAATAAATATCCTTGTACCTGGATCCGCCACGCACCACACCATCTGCGGGATAGTTTGGATTACCACCCTTTAATTCTCCGGCCCGGTAAGCCATTTCCACTGCTTTTGGGCCCTTTTCCGCGAGCAGCGTTCCTTTATCAATATACCTTGTGCTGACGTCATCCAGATAGTCCGTAAATGTTTTACGGAATCCAATCTCGTAGGCCAGTACAATGTTATCCGTTATCCGGAATTTAATGCCGGCACCAATGGGAATGGCAAACTGGGTAAGGTTATAGGGCTTCCGGTCAGGATATTCCGGTAAACCTTCTCCTTCGGTGCTCAGCGGTTTCAGGTAAATCTTGTTGCCGGAGCTGTCAAAGGCATAGGGGTCGAAATGGAAAACGGCTATTCCGCCAAAAATAAAAGGGGATATTTTTGAACGGGTCATATCAAAAAAAGTATATTCACCCAGCAGGTTCCATTCTATGATGTTCGTCTGAAAACTGAGATTGCGGAACTGCAGGTTGGACCTGTTATACTTGTCAGCCGCGCCCACCTCCATCAGGCTGATGTTGGATGTTAAAGAAAAGTTACGGGTAATATCGTACTGCGCGCCGGCGCCAAATGCGAAAAAACTCTGGTCGAAGGTGAATGGTTTGGCCTGCAGGTCGCCCGCATAATTAGACAGGCCACCGGTAACGTTTACGTGCCAGCGCTGCGCATGGACCAGCCCCGGTATAAACAGGAAGGCCAGAAAAAAAGGTTTCATGATGAAGTATTTCGTTGACGGATGATGAGGTCATGCAACGAATATGGATTTTACAACAAAGGGTTGTACATCGGAGATTGGAAATAAGCTGGAGGGTCATGGCCCTAACGCAAGTATTGCGCCAGTTATTGGATGGGATGGGTTAAAAATATAAGGAATTTGTGGTTTATGCAAGCTGATGAGGGAAAGTTTGGTTTTATTTAAGTGGATGGTATATGGTGGATGGAAGTGACCGAAAAACCATCAAAATTCCTGAATAAGTCGTATTTTTTCAAATTAGTCCAAAATGATTCTCTGCTGATGTATAAAGGGTTGCTGTTCATTTGTTTTTGTTTCTCCGGTTTTTCTCTTCTGGCTCAAAATACGACTGGTTCTCACGGAAACCGCTCCCGCAGGATGGCCCTTCAGCCCGATCCGGGCCAGAAAAAAAATGCTGCTTACAGAATACATATCTGCCGGACCAACAGCCCGATGCGCATGGATGGCATCCTGGATGAACCCGGCTGGAAAAAAGCCGAAGTGGCCGACAGTTTCTTTATGGTGCTGCCCATGGATACTTCGCGTGCCCGGGTGAAGACGGAAGTCCGAATGACCTACGATGCACATTATGTTTATCTGTCGGCCGTTTGCCACGAGGCTTTGCCAGGTCCTTATATGGTTGAATCCATGCACCGCGACTGGAGCTTTGTGAAGAATGATAATTTTATTTTTTTCCTGGATCCTTTCGATGATGAAACCAATGGTTTTACATTCGGGGCCAATGCGGCCGGGGGACAATGGGACGGAACGATGTATGAAGGCGGTAAAGTGGATTTGAGCTGGGATAATAAATGGATCTCCAAAGTAAGGAGATACCACGACCGGTGGGTGCTGGAAATGGCCATTCCTTTTAAAACGCTGAGATATAAAAAAGGAATTACCCGCTGGGGAATTAATTTCAGCCGGAACGATCTGAAAACCACGGAGAAGTCCAGCTGGACGCCCGTTCCCCGTCAATTTCCCACGGCATCCCTGGCCTATACCGGTGTTTTGGTTTGGGATACCGTTCCTCCGGAACCAGGCACCAATATTTCGATAATCCCCTATCTGCTGACCCAGGTCGGTAAGAGTTATTCGCCCGCTTCCCCTTCAGTGTACAAAACCACGGTGGGCGGGGATGCTAAAATATCCGTTACCTCTTCGCTGAACCTGGACCTGACCATCAACCCCGATTTTTCCCAGGTGGAAGTGGATAAACAGGTGATCGACCTCAGCCGGTATGAATTATTCTATCCCGAAAAAAGACAATTTTTCCTGGAGAACGGGGATCAGTTTGCCAATTTCGGTTATTCCGATATACGGCCCTTTTTTTCCCGCCGCATCGGGTTGGGCGTGCCGATAGAATTTGGGGGACGGCTGAGCGGTAAGCTGGACCGGAACTGGAGAATTGGCGCCATGGACATGCAAACGGGTGCCGTTGATTCAACCGGTTTGCCACGGCAAAATTTTGCCTTACTCGCCCTGCAGCGCAAAGTTTTTGCCCGGTCGAATATCGGATTCCTTTTTGTAAACAAACAATCCCTGGCCGATCAGCCCGGAAAAGATTCCAGCCTGCCGAAATATTCAACGTATAACAGAAGTATTGGGCTCGAATACAACCTGGCTTCACGCAATAATTTCTGGACGGGAAAAATGTTGTTGCTGAAATCTTTCAGTCCCGGGAAAACCGGCCGCGACTGGGTGCAGGCCGGAAATTTACAATATAGCGACCGGCACTGGCTCATCAACGGTGCTTATCAATACAGCGGCCATAATTTCAATGCGGAAGTCGGCTATGTGCCGCGTCAGGGTTATATCAAACTCAACCCGCAGATTAATTATTATTTTTTCCCTTCCGGCGGATCCGTACTGACGCACGGTCCCCAGTTTGTATCAACCTATTATTACAATGAAAGTTTTCATCAAACGGACCATGAAAATGTACTGACCTGGCTCATTACCTTCCGGAATAAAGCCACGCTGGCGCCGGTGATCATTCAGGACTATGTTAAATTACTGGCTCCTTTTGACCCAACAAATACCGGAAAGGATTCTTTGCAACTGGGAACTGAACATCGCTGGAATACGGTGGGGCTTGACTTTGTATCTAGACCACAGAGTCTGTTAACTTATGATTTTTCCCTTCGGGTTGGCGGTTTCTATGCCAATGGAACGAAACTTACTTTCGCCAATGATATTGGTTACCGGTTTCAGCCGTTTGTGAGTATTGCGCTGAGTACCTCCTATAATGTATTACAGCTTCCGCAACCCTGGGGCAACAATACATTCTGGCTGATCGGCCCGCGTATTGATGTGACCATGACCAATACCCTTTTCTTTACGGCATTCATTCAATACAATCAGCAGATCAAAAACATGAACATCAATACCAAATTGCAGTGGCGGTATAAACCGGCTTCGGACCTGTTCATCGTGTACACGGATAATTATTACAGTACGCCTTTTTCCGTCCGCAACCGGGCCGTGGTGCTGAAGTTCACCTACTGGTGGAATATATAAGAACCTGCGTTGGTCGGCAACCGGATTATTTTGATTTGGTGCTGTCTTTGGTGCTGTTTTTTTTGTTGAATAGATTGTTGAGGGTATTCTTTAGCGTCTGTTCGGCATTCTTCTGTGCATTTTCCAATGTTTTTCCGGATGAACCTGTGCTATCCTTTTTTCCTGAAAGGGCTTTACCCAGGTCTTTTTGCAGATCCTGTATCGCCTGATTTGTAATTGCTTTGGCTGAATCTTTCAATTCGTTTGTTTTACCGGCAACAACAGTTTTTGCACTGTCTACTGCCTGTTTTGCAAAATTGGCAGCCTGTTGCTTTATTTCGGTGGTCACGTCCCCCCCGGTTTCTTTCAAACCTGTTTTAATTTGGGGATTGGTCAATGTGCCTCCCATCCGCACAGTCAGATTAATATAATCACTCAGCTTAACCGGGATGCCCTTGCTGTTTGCCTGCTGTGCCAGATTATTGATCAGTGCATTACCCTGGGCGCCTAGGATGCTTCTGGGTAATTTTATACCGATCAGGTAGTCGATGGACTGATCAAAACCCTGTGTTCCGCCAATCTCCATATCAATATCTTTTACCTTCACATGAAAAGGCTGAACCAATACCCTGCCGTTGGCAAATTCAAAAGTGAACCTGACGTCTTTCAGGGAAATCCCGTTCAGATCATTCACATTCAATGCCTGGGCCAGTTTTTCCACCGGGGCAAACTTCCTGAAAACGCCATCAATCATATTCAGATTTCCCTTTCCGGTAAGGGAAGTAAGATCGGGCATCATGCTGCCATCCAATTTCCCATTCACGGTTAATTGGGAATTCACTTTTCCGTCAACAAATTTACCGGCTGGCATCAATTTCTGAACGGTGTTGAATGCATTAAAAGTTTTTTGAACGTCCAGCCCGCTTACATCATACGTAAAGGAGATGTCCGGATTTTTCTTATCCCTTTTGGTTGAATAAAAGCCGGTAGCAGCGATCCTGCCATCCAGCGCATTCATTTGCACGTCCTTCAGCGCTATGGTTTCCTCTTTAATGGCTATGGAGCCCTTCAGGTTGGAATAGTCCACTTTATCGTAATGAAGCTTATCCACGGTGGCGTTCAGAATAAAAGCCAGGTTCTTCGGAACAAGAAAGGGCACTGCATTGGCGGCCGGTTTGGCTGCATTGCTGTCAGCCGGTGCTGCCACCGTTCCCATTAGTCTGTTGAGATCTATATTATCTGCATGAACATTCAGGG
>DASRLM010000255.1:0-11475 GCA_035648455.1 Puia sp.
ATTCCAGCCGGCTTTCAAAGCCGAAGCCGGAAAAACATATATTGTTACTGTCAGCACCCATCTCGCTAACGATCAGGATACCACGAACAATACGATTACCGATACGCTGACCGTGAATGCCGGCAGCACCACCGCGGTTACCGGAAATGCGGAGATCTGCAGCGATAATCCGCCAGATGCCGGTTTGAAAGCGAATGACACCGACAGTTCCGATGCCCTGTTTTGGTACGACAGTCAAACGGCTGCAACGCCTATCGCTACCGGTGCGCGGGCAACCACGACGGTGATCCCGTCGGACAAAACATATTACCTGGGCGTGAATGATCTCGACGGTACGGTAGGACCGAAATCAAAACTGGAATTCTCCAGCGGAGGATATAATTTCTTCGTGGGCAATTTCATTCGTTTCACCAACCAGGTTCCGCTGACCATCACTTCTTCCAGGTTATATGTGGGCAACGGAGGGAAAGTAACTTTCATGGTAGCGGATCTGGCGAGTTTTGATTCCTGTACCGGCGACTACAGCTATTATCTCATTTCCAGCAATACCATTGATGTGTATCCGACAACACCCAATCCGCAGGCCGGTCCGGTGAATGGAAATTCGGCCAGCGATACAGGGGCCGTATTCCTGCTGAACCTGGCCGTTCCCACACCAGGTAACCACGTGCTGATTATTGAAGACGCTGATGGCGCCACTTTATTCAGGAACAACAACATTCCTTCGAACCACTACCCCTTCGGAATTCCGGGTGTATTTTCCATAACCGGAAACAGCGCCGTTGACCAGGCCAATTGCAAGGACACTGCCTTTTATCAGGGCTATTATTATTTCCTGTACGATCTGAAACTGACGCTGAATAAATGTCCCGCCCCACGCATTCCCGTTGTTGCAAAAACACCAACACCTGCGGTGATCACGCTTACCGGAAATCTTTTAACCAGCAATTATGCTTCGGGCAACCAATGGTATTACAATGACACCCTGGTCTCCGGCGCAACGCTGGTAACGGATTCCGCCTTAGTTCCCGGAACTTATAAAGATGTGATCAGTGATAGTCTCGGCTGTTCGCTGGTATCGAATGAAGTTGTTTTTTCACTCGGCAACGATATCGGACTGAAAACAACGCCCAATCCAAATAACGGCACATTCAAACTGCAATTCTATGTAGCCACCAGCGCAAACACCGGCGTCAGTGTGGTGAATGCCCTGGGTCAGAAAATTTATGAGGCGGATTATCCGGCTTTCGGCGGATTCTTCAACAAAACCATCAGCCTGGGCGCCGTAAGCGCAGGCATGTATGTATTGAAAATCCAAATTGGAGGAGAGAAGTATATAAGGAAGATTATGGTTTATTGAATGAGATAATGAATTGCTGTTGATGATATATAGTTGATGGTTGATGGATCCCTGGTGTAAATTCACACATAAACTCCATCAACCATATATCATCAACCATACAACTCCAGGTGTATCGACTTTCTGTCGTACCCCAATGCCAAAATCCGCAATTTGGCTTCATCAATCATATTCTTCCAGCCGCATAAATAAAACTGGGCGGGTTTAAGTGAAGCAGGAAGGTCAGCGGAAGAAGGGCCCATATTCTTCCTGCAAATTTCTTCATAAATGCTGTGGACGTAGCCGGTGCGAATCAGATGTTCGCGGTTTTCCGGCACTTCCCGCGAGAATACGGGGATATACTGAAACCGGGGAACCCGCTCCTGCAGATCCTCCATTTCTTTCTGATAAAGGCAGTCGCCCAGTCTCCGGCATCCAAAGATGAGGTGAATATTCTGGTGGGCAAGGTTATGATCCAGGATATGATGCAGCATAGAGCGGAAAGGGGCGATACCCGTACCGGTGCAGACCAGAAAAAGATCTTTCTCAATGGAATCCGGAAGGGTAAAAAGTCCGAGGGGTCCCCTGAAAACGAGTTCACTTCCCAACCTCACTTCATTGAAGAGAAAATTCGTTCCCATCCCGCCTTCGAGGTACACGATCAGCAATTCAAAAACGGGAGAGCCATCGGGCCAGGAAGCAACGGAATAGCTGCGCCAGCGTTTATTCGGTTTTTCGTGAATGGGCAGGTCGAGGGTTACAAACTGACCGGGCTTAAAAACAAAAGGTTCCCCGGAAGTCTGTTCTATCCAGAATCTTCTCGTGGTCTGTGTTTCGTCTTCTATACGAATTACTTTGCCGGTTTGCCAGGGAAGCAGCATGGTTGACGGTTGACAGTTGACAGTTGACGGTATTCCGGCGCGAATTTACACATAAAGGCCGTCAACGGTCATCCGTCAACCGTCAACTAAATTATAGTCCCGATGCAGATTGACTATTCTTCTTCCCCAGGAGTTCTTTGCGGAGGGAAATATTGGGTACTTTTTTGACAATTCTCAATTCTTCGTGGTTTACCGGCGCCTTCATGGCGATCACCGGACTTGTAATATCCTGCATCCGGCATTCCATGTTCAGGTTCTCACGTTCCAGATTCAGAATTTGTTCGCAACTGTTGAGGATTTCTCTTTCCATTTCCTGAATCTTCTCGCGGTATTTCTGAATCCGCTTTGACCTGAAACTAAATCCTGCCAGTACAGACAACATCACGATAAATGCAAGCAGATAGATGTTGAGTGTAACCTCGTTGATAAACATGGTTATTAAAAATTAATTGATCAGACAATGGAATTTTCAACAGGTACCCGCAGGTACAGGAAAATCGTACCGGCCAGGGAGGTTTATCATGCGATTGGAAGTGCTCAAATGTAAGGTTTCCTTTTTGAAATAAATATTTATAGGATTTCTTTTTCCACAATTTCCAGGATTTGGGAAATGGGTATTCGTTCCTGCTGCATATTGTCGCGATACCGTATCGTAACGGTCTGATCTTCCCGGCTTTGATAATCTATGGTTATACAGAACGGGGTTCCGATGGCATCCATCCGGCGGTATCGTTTTCCGATGGTATCCTTCTCCTCATAAAAACAGCGGAAACGGGGTTTGCAGGCAGCGAGAATCTCCCGGGCTATCTCAGGCAGCCCGTCTTTTTTTACCAGGGGCAGGATGGCCAGTTTAACGGGAGCCAGATTTGGGGGGAAGCGCAAAACCACACGGCTGTCTTTTTTCCCGGGCGTTCCCAGGTCCTCTTCCTGGTATGCCTCACTCAGGATCATCAGTACCGTCCTGTCCAGTCCGATGGAAGTCTCAATCACGTAGGGCAGATAATGCTGGTTCAGTTCGGTGTCGAAATACGTCAGTTTTTTCCGGCTGTATTCCTGGTGCTGCCTCAGATCAAAATCCGTTCTGGAATGTATCCCCTCTACCTCCTTAAAGCCTATGGGAAAATCATATTCGATATCGCAGGCGGCATCCGCATAATGAGCCAGTTTCACATGGTCATGAAACCGGTATTTCGCAGCGGGAATGCCGAGACTAAGGTGCCATTGCATACGTTCTTTTTTCCAGTATTCATACCATTCCATCTGGGTACCTGGCCGGATGAAAAACTGCATTTCCATCTGTTCGAATTCCCGCATGCGGAAAATGAATTGCCTGGCCACGATCTCGTTCCGGAAGGCCTTACCCACCTGGGCAATACCAAATGGAATTTTCATCCGGCCCGTTTTCTGAACATTCTGAAAATTAACAAAAATACCCTGCGCGGTTTCCGGCCGCAGATAGATTTCACTGGCTTCCTCTGATACACTGCCGAGTTGGGTGGAGAACATGAGGTTGAACTGGCGCACCTCGCTCCAGTTCGACGTACCGCTGACACTGCATTTGATCTCCTTTTCCTCAATCAGCTTTTTCAGACCCCCGAAATCATTGGCCGCTAACAGCCGGTCCATGGTGGTCCGAAGCTCTTCCGCCTCCGCTCTTTTACCGCCGGCTTCGAGCCCATCGGCAAAGGCTTCCAGCAGATGATCCACCCGGTATCTTTTCTGACTGTCTCTGTTATCAATCATCGGATCACTGAAATTATCCACATGTCCCGAAGCTTTCCAGATGGTCGGATGCATGAAAATGGCCGCATCTATCCCCACAATATTATCGCGAAGCTGGGTCATGCTTTTCCACCAGAGATCCCGGATATTCTTTTTTAATTCACTGCCATATTGGCCGTAATCATATACGGCGCTGAGCCCATCATAAATTTCACTGGAAGGAAAAATAAAACCATATTCCTTGCAGTGAGAGATGATGGACTGGAATTTTTGAGCGTCATTAGCCATAATGGCTGCAAAAGTAAGGAGAATGAGGATGAGGAAGCAACTCCTTAGCCTGCATTGTAGTATTTTTGGGGTTATGTGCGGATTGAAAAAAAGCCTGCCTTTTGCAGCATTTTTATGTTTCCTATTTTCTTTTCAGGATGCTGCGTCCCAGCAAAAACTTCTTCGTGGTGTTATCCTTGATGCGCAGAGCGGGGAGCGCGTTCCCTTTGCCTCCCTTCGGTTTAACGGATCCGGCGCAGGCAAACTGAGTGATTCGGCGGGTAATTTCAGCTTCCGGTTTACTGACTGGCCAAAAGATACCCTGGAGATCACCTATGTGGGCTTTCAGTATTATGATCTGCCCATAGCGGATTCCCTGCTTCGCAGATCCAGAAACGACAGCCTGTTTGTGGTGATCCATCTGCAAAGGGGCAGATATAACAACGAGGTGGTGGTGAGCCGTAAAGTGGATTTCGGCTACCTGTTGTGGAGGAAGATCGTGCGGCGGAAAAAATTCAATGACCGTTACCGGTTCAAAAACTTTTCCTATGAGCTGTACAACAAGCTCGAACTCGATCTCAATAAGGTAAACAAAAACAAACTGGCATCCATTAAACTGCTGCGTCCCTTTGATTTTGTACTGAACAACATCGACAGTTCGGAAGACAATCCTTTCTTACCCATATATGTAACCGAAACCCTTTCCGATTACTATTACCAGCGTTCCCCGCTGAAACGGAGGGAAGTGATTCTGGGCAGCAAGACCGTGGGTCTGGATAACGAAAGCGTAAGCAAGTTCCTGGGCGGGATGGATCAGAACATTGATTTCTATAATAATTTCATCCCGGTCTTTGATAAACGGTTCGTGAGTCCGCTCAGCAACAACGGCGACAACTACTACCGGTACAAAATTGTGGATACCCAGTATGTAAATACCCGCCGGTTGCTGCACCTGATCTTCACGCCAAAAAGAAAAGGAGAAAATACTTTTGAAGGGGACTGCTGGGTGCACGATACCAGTTTCGCCATTCAGAAAATGACGCTTCGCCTCGATGCGACCGCCAACGTGAATTTTGTGGACCAGATGAGCCTTATCCAGGAGTTTCAGCAGATCGACGACAGTACCTGGTTCTTAACGAAAGATAAATTTGTTGTAAACCTTTCCGCCCTCGGTAAGAACAAGATGGGGGTGATCGGAAGAAAGACCACCACCTACAAAAACATTTTGTATAACGACAGTTCCGTGAGCCGGGAACTGGACAAAAATAAAATACTGGAAGAAGTTTTGTTTATGCCCAACGCCCGGACCCAGCCGGATTCATTCTGGGTAGACAATCGGCACGAGGATCTCAGCCGGAACGAAAAAGCAGTTTACCAGATGATCGACACGCTGATGAAGATGAAGATCTTTCATACGTATGCCAACGTGCTCAACTTTGTGGGAACAGGATACCTGGATATTGGCAACTACGAGATCGGTCCCTGGTACAACTGGATTTATGCCAACGAGCTTCAGGGACTGCGCCTGCGCTTTGATCTGGGCACCAATAAAGGGTTTAATAAAAACCTGACCCTGCACGGCTACCTGGCCTACGGATTCGGGGATCAGCAATGGCATGGGGAAGCTGATGCGCTATATCTCTTTAACCGTTCTCCCCGGTTTTCCATTTACGGCATGTACAGGCAGGACCTGGACTACGGGCAGCAATATTATGATGAGATCACCTCGGATAATATATTCGCGCTGGCGGTACGGAAACCCAATGTGCCCATCAAATTTCTGAACCTGGAAGAACAGAAACTGGAAATATTCAAAGAATGGCTCTCAGGATTTTCGCTGACGGCAACGGGAGATCACAAAGTATACAATCCCCTGCTCAACCTGCCTTCGAAGGACATCTATTCCCAGTTTTCGGGCAATCCCCTGAATGCATTTGAATTGTCCTTTAAACTTCGCTTCGCTTACCTGGAGAAATTTTTTGAAACAACCTTTTACCGCACCAGCCTGGGCAGTGACTATCCGATCGTGGACCTGAAATACACCCGGGGCATCCCCGGCGTTTTGGGCAGCACGCAGCAATACAGTAAACTGGATGCCAGTATTTCCGACTACATCAAAGTACCGCCCATCGGAAGTATTTATTATAACATATTCGCGGGGAAAACCTATGGCACCCTTCCCTTTCCTTTTTTAAACGTGGCACCGGGCAATGAAACCTTTTATTATAATCAATATGCTTTCAGCCTGATGAATAAATTCGAGTACCTCCACGATCAGTACCTGGGCGTGAATTTTGAACACAATATCGGCAATGGAATTTTCCGGTTCATTCCGCTCACCCGCAAACTCAAGTTCAGGCAGTTCTATACCATCAAAGCGCTCTGGGGCAGTTTATCCGACGCCAACCAGACATACAACAGCTCACCTGATTATACTTTCCATTCGCTGGATAGTAAAACCTATATGGAAGTCGGTACCGGCGTGGACAATATCTTCAAGGTTTTCCGGATCGATTTTATCTGGCGCGTATTGCCTTTGAATGCGCCGACCACTTTGAATGAAAGGTTCGGGGTTTTTGGAAGTTTTAGGCTGACTTTTTAATAGCTTAATTAGGCATCGTTGACGGTTGACGGTTGACGGATGACCGGCTTTTATTGCGGATTCGCATCTGAAGTCCGTCATCCGTCAACCGTCATCTTTACCCCATCCATGATTACATCACAAGCCTTAACAATCTCCTCCGCGGAAATCGTCAGCGGCGGAGCTATGCGTAAACAGTTCGGGGCAAATAAAAACCAGTCGGTGAGCAGACCCTCCGAAAGGCAATGGTCGATCACGCGCTTATTCTTTTCATAACTTTCAAACTCCACGGCGATGAGCAGTCCCGCACTGCGGACGGACCTGATGGACGGATGAACCAGACGCTGGAGGAATATTTTTTCTTTTTCCGCCACCGTTTTTACCAGCTTTTCATCCAGCAGGATATTCAGCGATGCCAGGCCGGCGGCACAACTCAGCGGATGACCGCCGAACGTGGTGATGTGTCCCAGCACGGGTTTGTCCATCAGCGTATCCATCAATTCCTTTTTTGCGACGAATGCACCCAGGGGAAGTCCGCCACCCAGCGCCTTTCCAAGCAGCAGGATATCCGGAACAACATCGTATTGTTCAAACCCCCAAAGGGTTCCGGTTCTGCCGAAGCCGGTCTGTATTTCATCCAGCACAAGCAAGGCGCCGCAGGCATCACATTGTTTACGGAGCGCATGGAGGAAGTTGCCGGATGACAGTTGACGGATGACGGTTTCGACCGCCGTAGCTTTAGCGTAGGTGGTAGCGAAGGAGGGCCTGATCACTCCGTTTTCCGCCTGTACGGTTTCAACGATCACGCAGGCGGTGTGGTCGTTGATCTGATCCAGCTGATCAAATGCATTGTAGTCCAGATGAAGCACCCCGGGCAACAGCGGCCTGAAAGCGTTCCGCCAGTATTCATCTCCCATAATGCTCAACGCGCCCTGGGTGGAACCATGATAAGACTTATTAAAAGCAACGATCTGTGTTCTTCCGGTTGCCCTCTTGGCCAGCTTCATGGCGCCTTCCGTGGCTTCGGTTCCGGAATTTGTAAAATAAACGGACTGCAGGGATTGGGGAAGAAGCGAAGTGAGCAAACTGGCGTACTGAATCTGTGGCGACTGCAACATTTCTCCGTAAACCAGGATGTGCAGGTAAAGATCCGCCTGCCGGCGGATGGCTTCCACCACACCCGGATGCCGGTGACCGGTATTGCAAACACTGATGCCGCCGATCAGGTCCAGATAAGCTTTTCCATCGGCATCATACAGATACATTCCCTCTGCGCGCACGATCTCCAGTGCAAGCGGCGAAGCGGAAGTCTGTGCCAGATGGCGGAAAAATAATTCCCGTTGATTCATGATACGATAAGATTCGGAGTGATGGCTTATGCTTATTTTTGCCTGGTCACGAAGGTAAAACCTGTTTATTCATCACCGTTAAATTTCTCTTATGCCTGTTATACTTCCTGTTAAGGGCATTTCGCCAGTATTCGGAAAAAACGTTTATCTCGCACCCAACTCGACCATCGTCGGCGACGTGGTGATGGGTGACGATTGCAGCGTATGGTTCAATGCCGTGGTTCGCGGGGACGTGAACAGCATCCGCATCGGCAACAAAGTGAATATCCAGGATGGCTGCATCATCCATTGTACCTATCAGAAAGCAAAAACCGTGATCGGCAACAATGTTTCCATTGGTCACAATGCCATTGTGCACGGGTGCGTTCTGAATGATAACGTGCTGGTGGGTATGGGATCCATCATCATGGACGGCGCCGAGGTCGGCAGTAATTCCATCATCGCCGCCGGTGCCGTGGTACTGGAAAACACCAAGATTGAACAGGGCGTTATCTATGGCGGCGTGCCGGCGCGCAAAATAAAGGACATTCCCCAGGACCTCATCCAGGGCGAGATCGACCGCATCGCGAATAATTATGTGCAGTATGCCGACTGGTTCCGGGAAATCAAATGATATTGCGGTGAAAAAGCATGCCGTTCATTGTATTAAAACCGGACACTTTTTATATGATAGCGGACAGTGTCCGGCATCATTCCAATTAACAAGTAATTGAAAATCAGATAGCAGAAACAAGGGCACCTTTTTTGTTTCAGGCCGGTATGCTTCTAAACCATTTCATCATAGCCTGGCGCAATTTGCGCAAACACAAGGGATATTCTTTCATTAATATTTTCGGACTCACGGTTGGATTGTGCGCGTGTCTGATCATTGCTACTGTTGTTGTTGATGATCTGTCGTACGACCGGCAGTGGAGCCGCTCCAATGATCTCTACCGGATCCTCAGCATACAAAAGATCGGAGATGGTTTTAATCATCAGGATGCATCGTCCTTTTTGGGTCTTGGTCCGGCGTTAAAAAAGAACTTTCCGGGCGTGGAGGAATCCAGCCCGATAAACATTTATCCCCTTCAGTTAAAATTCAGTGAAGCAGATCCAAACGGCGTATCGCTGTCGACTCTTCATGCCGATACTTCTATCTGGAAAATGCTGGATATAAAGGTCCTGTCAGGAGATCCCAGGCATTTTGTGCAGGGACAAAACAATTTGCTGATATCTGAACCCATCCGCGATAAATATTTTCGTGGTATTGATCCTGTTGGAAAAATCATCTATAGTGTGCCGTCATTTGGCGATAAACCGGAGCCCTATCTGATCACGGGAGTAATCAGGCACCTTCCTTCAAATACCCATCTGCGTTCGGAAATCATCGAATTGCAAACACCAAAAACAGAGACCCTTGGCCGCAATCAGGGAGGAACTTTAGCTACGCAATACCTGCTGATGAAACCAGGAGTGGATATGAAATCCTTTACGGGTAAAGTAAATAACTGGTATAAACAATATGCCAGCGAGAACTTCCAATTTCAAATCGGTTTTCAGCCGATGAAAGATATTTACCTGCATTCAGATTTTGATGACCAGCTGAAAGTAAAGGGGAGCATCCGGAATATTTATATATTTTCGGGTATTGCCTTATTACTTTTACTAATTGCCTGTATAAATTTTATCAACCTCAGCACGGCCCGGTCCATTACCAGACTGCAGGAAACGGGCGTTCGCAAAATATTGGGCGCAGATAAAAGACACATCATTTTTCAGTTCCTGACAGAGTCTATGTTGTTTTTTATGATTTCCGCGGTTTTAGCGATTATCTTTTACCAGCCGGCCTTACATTCCGTTGAACAATTTATCGGTCATACCCTGAATGAGACCTTCCTTTCCCATCTGTCGCTTATTTTACTGGTGATCGCCGTGGTATTTTTGATCAGCCTGTTTGTTGGTATTTACCCAGCCTGGTTACTGGCTGATTTTAAACCGTCCAATGCCCTGCAGGGAAGGTTATTCAGCAGCCGTTATTCCGGGCAAAACGGATTGCGAAAGATACTGGTGGTGGTTCAGTTTTCGATATCTGTTATCGTATTGATGTCCATGATCATTGTACAGCAGCAGGTCAGGTTCATGAACAATATGGATCTGGGATTCAACAAAACAGATCTTCTAAGTATCGGCTTCATTTCCTGGGAAAAAAAAGGAAGTGCTTTTAAAAATGAAGTGCTGAGACTACCGGGTGTGGAGCAGGCCAGTATCAGCAGCTGGACCCCGTCTGTCGGATCCGGCTTTATGTACAGACAAGCTGATGATCCGGGTAATAAGGGAAATAAGATCAGGGTCTGGTATATTTCAGGAGATGTGGATCTGCCCGTTACGCTCGGGCTGCATTTAAAAAGCGGCCGTTTGCTGAATAAGGCGTTGAAGACGGATATGTTTGAGGATTTTAAAGACACATTATGCACCCAGCACACACTCATTACAGCAAGCACAGCGAGGATCCTGCATATCGACAAGTTGAATATCCCTTCGCAATCGGCGTTCAGCACGCCCGTGGGCATAATCAATGATTTTCATAATGAGTCTTTAAAGCAACCCATGGGTCCGACACTCATCCTGGCCGAGGAGGCGCCAGATTATGGCGGGATGCTGGTGAGGGTTAAGCCCGGTTCGGAAAAACAGGTGATGGCTGCTTTGTCACGTATATTTAAACAGTTTTATCCGGGTAAATTGCTCGAGTTGAACTGGGTAGATCAGCAGCTCGATACGCAGTATGTTGCGGAGCAGAAACTGCAGGAGATGTTTGCGTTTTTCAGCCTGCTTTCCATGATCCTGGCTTCACTGGGCATATTCGGATTGATCGTGCATGCCTGTTCTGTGCGCGTAAAAGAGATCGGGGTGCGAAAAGTACTCGGCGCGGGGGTCGGTTCCATCGTCGGATTGCTGTCATCGGATTTCATACGGCTGGTATGCATTGCTTTTTTTATCGCCTCACCCATCGCCTGGTGGTTTATGCATAAATGGCTGCAGGATTTTGCCTACCGCATACAGATCAGCTGGTGGATGTTTGCCCTGACGGCAGGGGTCACCCTGCTAATAGCTTCGGTAACCGTAGGTATCCAGTCCATGAAAGCGGCCATGGCAAATCCCGCCGACAGCCTGCGCTCCGAATAGGGTGCTGAGATCTGAATCTTTTTGAAATTGGAGACGAGTTATTCGACTAAATACTAGTGGAAGTTACTTTAGCAGAAGCATAACCGGAGCCCTGCCGTTGGCAGTTGCGAGAATAAGACCCATCATCATGTATCATAATTATATTCATAACTTGGTCTGGCAATGACTTTTGAT
>DASRLM010000256.1:0-6016 GCA_035648455.1 Puia sp.
ATATAGTTGTTTAACTAACTATATGCAAAACAACCATTTCAAAAAAGGGGAACTGTATAGTTTTGTTACGGGCAAGGCGTCCATTGCGATCGCCCGGCGACTGCAGAAAAAATTTAACCTTGCTTCGCTGAATATTACCATCGAACAATGGAGTGTATTGTATCAGCTGTGGAAACAGGACGGACTCAGCCAGCAGGATCTTTGCCGCGCTACTTTCCGCGACAAGCCCAGCATCACCCGGCTGGTGGATAATCTCGAAAAATTACAACTGGTTAAACGGGTCGCCGCTTCCAACGACCGGCGGATCAACCGGATTTGCCTGACCAAACTGGCTTTCAAATTGCAGGAACAGACCATGCAGATGGCCGAGGACACGCTGAATGAGGCGCTGAACGGGGTGCCGGGCGCAGAGGTGGACGTTTGCAAATCGGTTTTACAAATCGTGTATGACAATCTTAAATAGGACCCATAAAATAAATCAGGATGAATACAGCAACCGATAAGCAGCAGCAAACCCTGGGTGGCGAATGGCTCATCCGGGAATCTGAAACCGCAGACACTTTTATTCCGGAAGATTTCAATGAAGAACAGCGCATGGTGAAAGACATGTGCGCTTCTTTCCTGGACACGGAAGTATTACCGCTGATGGACCGCATTGAGAAACTTGAACCCGGTCTCATGCCTTCCCTCCTGGTGAAAGCCGGGGAGCAGGGATTGCTGGGGGCATCCATTCCGGAAAACCTGGGCGGACTGGGAAAGGATTTTGTCACTTCAACCCTTGTAAATGAAGGGCTCGGCGGAGGGTATTCCTTTTCAGTGGCCCTGGCTGCCCATACCGGGATCGGAACCCTTCCCATCCTGTATTTTGGCACGGAAGAACAAAAAGCGAAATATATTCCGAAACTCGCCTCGGGAGAATGGAAGGCTTCCTACGGATTAACGGAACCCAATAGCGGAAGTGATGCCCTCAGCGCAAAAACAACCGCCACCCTGAGCAAGGACGGGAAGTTTTATTTACTGAACGGACAGAAATGCTGGATCACGAACGGCGGCTTTGCCGATATATATACCGTATTTGCGAAAGCGGATGGCGGGAGATTCACCGCTTTCATCGTGGAAAAAAATTTCAGCGGCTTCACCCGTGGACCCGAAGAACACAAGATGGGCATCAAAGGTTCTTCCACGGTTCAGTTGTATTTTCAGGATTGCCCGGTTCCGGTTGAAAATGTACTGGGAGAAATCGGACGCGGGCACGTTATCGCCTTTAATATACTGAACATCGGCCGTTTGAAGCTGGATGCCGCGGCCATCGGGGCCGCGAAACGCGTGGCCGGTACCGCCATTGCTTATGCCAATACCCGGGAACAGTTTAAAACCATGATCTCGCATTTCGGCGCGATAAAAAATAAGATTGCGGAAATGGCTATCCGCATCTGGGTGGCCGAAAGTGCCTTGTACCGCGTTTCTGAATGGATCGAAAACTGGAAATCGGAGTTGACGGCGCAGGGGAAACCTTTTAATGAGGCTGCCCTGGGTGCCGCGGAAGAATATGCCATCGAATGCGCCATGCTGAAAGTGTTCGGAAGCGAGATGCTTGATTTTGTGGTGGATGAAGCCGTGCAGATCCATGGCGGCAACGGTTTCAGCGATGAATACACGGTTTCCCGTTCGTACCGGGACAGCCGCATCAACCGGATCTTCGAAGGCACCAATGAGATCAACCGCCTGCTGATTGTTGATATGTTATTGAAACGGGCCTCCAAGGGCCGGCTGGACATCCTTTCCCATGCCCAATCCGTTGCGAAGGAACTGGTGAGCATTCCTGATTTTGGTTCCGCAGAAGAAGGACCCTTTGACCAGGAAAGAAAAACGATAAGGCAATTCAAAAAGGCCATCCTGATGACGGCGGGCGCCGCGGTTCAAAAGCTGGCCGCCGGCCTGGAGACCGAACAGGAGATCCTGATGCATGTGGCCGATATGGCCACCGTCACTTTCCATGCGGAAAGCGCCCTGCTGCGCGTGATCAAACTGAACGGAGAGAAAGCGGGGAACGCTTCTGGTTTTGAGGCGGACCTGGTCAGGACCTATCTCTATGATGCCGCCGATCAGATAAATAAATCGGGCAAGGATGCCATCAATGCTTTTGCCGATGGCGATGAGCAGCGGATGCTCCTGCTGGGTCTGAAAAGATTCACCAAAATCAACCCCTTGAATTCCAAGGAAGCCAAAAGGCGTGTGGCAGACAAACTGATCGCAGAAAATAAATATCCATTGTAATTCGGGGTTCGATTACTTATTTTGTGGTACACATGACCAGCTGCCCGTCGATCAAATTGAAACGGGCAACCCACAATCTAAACGCTTATTACATGACAGAAGACAAAAATGTGTTTATCCACCACGTATTTTTCTGGCTGGCCAACCCGAAAAATACAGAAGACCGAAACCAGCTTTTGACCGGTCTGAAAAAATTGTCAAAAGTTTCCACCATCAAACGTTTTCATATCGGCCGGCCGGCCGGTACCCTGAGAGATGTGATCGATACTTCCTACGCTTTTTCCTGGTGCATATTTTTTTCAAACGCCTCGGATCAGGAGAGTTACCAGACTGATCCCATTCATCTCCGTTTTGTTGAAGAATGTTCGCATTTATGGAGCCGTGTAACGGTATATGATTCCGTGGATTTTTAAAGCGATGCGGCGGCAGCTTCATCAAGGAAAAAATGCAGTTCACCATGCACCGGTTTGATCACCTGGCTCGGATACTGGTCGGGATTGTATTGTCCCTCCAACACTTCCTTCAGCGCGTGGGCCTTTCCGGATCCACTGACCAGGAACACAATATAGTTTGCGCGGTTGGCTATATTTTTGGTGATGGTGATGCGGGACATATTCTGTGCCGGCAGAAAAAACGAAGCGGCCCACCTGCGTTCTTCATGAATCACCGGCGTACCGGGAAACAGAGAGAGGGTATGTCCGTCGTCCCCCATACCCAACAGGATCAGGTCGAAAGTGGTTTCGGGAAAATGATCTTCATCTCCCCCGAAATATTGCTGAAGCACGGTTTCATATTGTTCGGCCGCTTTTTCGGGTGCGAGCTTCGTTTGCATGATGTGGATCTGTTCCGCCGGAACACCCACTTTATCCAGGAGGGTATCGAAGGCCATGCGGGCATTGTTCCTTTCATCTTCAAACGGAACAGCCCTTTCGTCTCCAAAGAATATATGGATCTTTTTCCAGTCTATTCTTTCCCGGTAAGGGGAGGACGACAGCAATTCATTCAGTCTTTTCGGTGTACTTCCTCCGGAAAGGGCAATGCAGAAACGGCTTTCCCGGGTGAGTATTTCTTCAATCAGTGAAGTAATCCATTCCGCCAGTTCCACACTCAGCGTTTCAAGATCCTTATACACTTCCTTATTCATAAAAATCAGATTTATACTTTTCCGGTAACAGGTCTTCTTTGTTATTCCTCACATCACTATCCACTGATGACCGTCTTTGGCAATCAGCGCCTCGGCATCTTCGGGACCCCAGGATCCCGGAGCGTAATTGGGAAAAGAAACCGGCGTTCTGTTTTTCCAGGCATCCAGGATGGGCATGATGATTTTCCATGCTGCTTCCACCTGATCCTTCCGCATGAACAGCGTGGCGTTTCCTTCCATGATGTCCAGCAGCAGGGTTTCGTAGGCTTCGGGTTCATTGCCATCGTATTCATCCTTATACCGGAAGATCATGTCCACGGGGTTGAGCGTCATGGATTGTCCGGGACGTTTGGATTGAAAGCGTAAGCGGATATCCATTTCCGGCTGAATGCTGATGGTGAGGCGGTTCGGGCGCCAGGTTTCAGCGGCTTCCGGCGGGAAAGCATAACTGGGTGCGGGCCGGAATTGAATATTGATTACCGTGGTTTTTTCGTGCAGTCTTTTTCCGGTGCGGATATAAAACGGTACGTCCTGCCAGCGCCAGTTGTCGATGTAAAATTTCACAGCGGCAAACGTATCGGTCGAAGATTTCGGATCCACATTTTTTTCTTCCCGGTAGGCTGGCACTTTTTCGCCTTCCATCCATCCTGCCTCATACTGTCCGCGTGCCGCATATCTGCTCACTTCATCTTTCCCGATGCGTCGGATGGCATTCAGCACATCCACTTTTTTATTACGGATCTCATCGGCATCGAACGATACGGGTGCTTCCATGGCGATCATGCAGATGAGCTGGAGGATATGGTTCTGCACCATATCGCGCAGGGCCCCTGCACCCTCATAATAGGCGCCGCGGCCTTCCGAACCCACGGTTTCGGCAGCCGTGATCTGCACATGGTCAATATAGTTCCTGTTCCACAGCGGTTCAAAAAGGGCATTGGCAAACCGCAGCGCGATGATGTTCTGCACGGTTTCTTTTCCGAGGTAGTGATCGATGCGGTAGATCTGTTTTTCATCGAACATGCTCATGAGCAGTTCATTCAGTTCATGTGCGCTTTCCAGGTCGTGCCCGAATGGTTTTTCAATCACGATACGCGTATTGGATTTATCCGGGGAAATGTGTTTCTTTCCCAGCTTTTTGGCGATGTCGGGAACCAGCTGCGGCGCCACGGCCATGTAAAAAATGATGTTGGGATGCGCGCCGAATTCAGCTTGCTTTTTTTTGATCATCTCACTGATCTGATTGTATTCCTCATCCTTTTCGGCATCCATTCTCAAATAGGAGACGTGCGGGGAGAAAGCCTGCCATTGGGCATCGGCCACTTCTTTCCTGCGGCTGAATTCTTTTATGCCTTTCAGCAGATGGCCCCGGTAATTTTCATCGGTATACTCACTTCTTCCAATGCCGATAACGGAAAATTTTTCCGGCATCCATTCGTCAATGAACAAATTATAAATGGCGGGAGAAAGTTTCCTGTAATTCAGATCACCGCTTCCTCCGAAAATAAAGATGAGGGTGGCGGAAGGTCTTTTATGATTTTCCATGATGTGATTTAATTGTCAAATGATTCCCATTCGGTGTGAAAGATCCCGGGCATGTCCACACGCTGATAAGTATGTGCTCCAAAATAATCCCGCTGGGCCTGGATCAGGTTGGTGGGGAGTTGTTCGCTGCGGTAAGCTTCGAAATAGCAGAGTGAGGTCATGAGACCCGCCACCGGAAATCCCGTTTGGGTGGTATGCATGATCACTGTTCGCAGGTGTTGTTTTTTTGCCTGGATGAGCGTGGCGATGTTTTTATCGAGCAGCAGATTGGGCAGGTTTGGATTTTCCTGAAATGCCGTATAGAATATTTCCAGCATGGCGGCACGTATGATGCATCCCCCGCGCCAGATGCGGACCACTTCGGGAAGGGGTATGTCCATTTTCAGTTCAGCGGAAGCTTTATGCAGCAGCGCGAGGCCCTGTGCATAACAAACGATCATGGAGAAATACAGAGAATCCGCGAGTTGCTGGATGAATACTTCTCTTGGAACCTCGATCTTTAACTGGGCAGGATTGTAGAGCGCAGCCGCCTGAGTCCTTTCTTCTTTTGCCGCCGAAAGATCCCGGAGGGATACGGCGATATCTATTACAGGAACGGGTATACCCAGATCCATAGAATCCTGGGAGGTCCATTTTCCGGTGCCCTTGGCCCCGGCTTTGTCGAGGATCATATCCACCAGCCGGTTGTCTGTTTTATCGTCTTTCTGCAGGAAAATATCCCGGGTTATCTCCACGAGATAGGATTGCAATTCCCCTTCGTTCCAGCTTTTATATACTTTGTGCAGCTCGTCGTTGCTCATCCCTTCGCCTTCATGCAGCAGCTGATAGGTTTCGCTGATCAGTTGCATGATGGCATATTCAATGCCATTGTGCACCATTTTTACATAATGGCCGGCAGCCCCTTTCCCGAGATGGGCCACACAGGGACTTCCATTTACCCGGGCAGCCACGGCTTCCAGGATCGGTTTTACCTGGGCGTACGCCTCAGGATCACCACCCGGCATAATGCTGGGCCCGGTGCGTGCACCGCGTTCCCCTCCGGAAATGCCG
>DASRLM010000257.1:0-3765 GCA_035648455.1 Puia sp.
ATAATAAGCAGCACCGAAACGGTACCTGCCGCCACGATGATCCAAAACACGATTTTATTATAGAAATAAACCTTGCCCATCCGGAGATTCAGCAACCCGTTTTCATGGTCACTGATGTTTTTAGACAGGAGTTCGATGGAATCCATGAGTACCTTACTGCTGAATGTTTTCGTCCGGAGAGATTCATTCACCTGGAAGGGTTTGGTTTTAAAGGTCTCTATCTGTTCCCTGTTAATTTCGTATTTCCGGCTGATCAATCCCCGCATCAGGCCGACCCTTTCTTTTTCCTGCGGATTGTCTCTAACGGAAACGAGTAGTATGTTGAATATCGAATCCACCTCCTGATGGCTCCTGAAATAAGGCTCCAGAAAACGGTCATCACCAATCATGATGTAATTTCTCCAGCCGATCTCAGCGTCTTTGATGCAGGCCGTGAGCACTTCCAGTTTATGAATCACATCATGGGTTTGGTCCACCCATTCATTTTGTTCCCGGAGTTGTAAGAGCGTGGAAATGGAAAGGAAATAGGATAAAAGCAATAGTGCAAAAGCCAAAAAATAACCGCTCCTGATTTTATTGGGGAAGTCAAATTTCATAAGCTGTCAGGGGTAAAGAAAATATCCGGAGTAAACCCGATTGTCAAAGGATACGCCCCAGTAGATATATTTTTCCCGCCGGTAACTGAAATTACGTAAAAAATCAAATAAGTAACATGGCATCTCCGTAACTGAAAAACCGGTATTTATCCTTGATCGCTCTTTTATAAGCTTCCATGGTGAGGTCATAGCCGGCAAAAGCACATACCATGATCAAAAGACTGGTTTTCGGAAGATGAAAATTGGTGATGAGCGCATCCGCAATATTAAACTGATAGGGAGGATGAATAAACGTGTTTGTCCATCCTTCCGAAGGTTTCAATAATTTTTCAGCCGTAAAAGAGGACTCCAGGGCGCGCATGGTGGTGGTACCGATGGAACAGATCCGGTGACCGCCCATCCGGGCCTTGTTCACGATCCGGCAGGCTTCCTCGTCGATCCGGTAATATTCCGCATCCATTTTGTGTTTGCTGAGATCTTCCACTTCAATGGGGCGGAAAGTGCCCAGGCCCGTGTGTAAAGTGGCTTCCGCGAATTTGATCCCCTTGATCTCAAGGCGTTTGATCAGCTCTTTGCTGAAGTGGAGGCCGGCAGTAGGTGCCGCTACCGCGCCTTCATGTTTGGCGTATACGGTTTGGTATCTTTCCTTATCTTCCTCATCGGGTTTACGTTTGATGTATTTGGGCAGCGGTGTTTCACCAAGCAGCTCCAGCACCTGGCGGAATTCATCATCGGTGCCGTCCCATAAAAACCGGATCGTACGCCCCCGGCTGGTGGTATTGTCAATCACTTCGGCCACCAGTTCGTCGTTGTCTCCGAAATAGAGTTTATTCCCCACACGGATCTTTCTGGCGGGGTCAACGATCACGTCCCATAACCGGTTGGGTTTATTCAGTTCACGCAGCAGAAATACTTCTATTTTTGCGCCGGTCTTTTCTTTACGGCCGTACATGCGGGCCGGAAATACTTTGGTGTTATTCACGACAAACACATCCTTGTCGTTGAAATATTCCATAACGTCCCGGAAATGTTTGTTTTCTATATGCCCGGTTTTGCGATGCACAACCATCATCCGGCTGTCTTCTCTCCGTTTGGCAGGGTGCTGGGCAATAAGATTTAATGGAAGATCGAATTTGAACTGGGAAAGCTTCATTCAGTCAGAATTTTTATAAGTTCCCGGTACATGAGTCGAAGGTGGGCAAAGCAGGACTGATCGTTCAAACCAGGTCTTACGGCACCCGATTCGATTCATGTTACGGCATGATTTTACAAGCGTGCAAAGGTAGGGAAGATTATGGAATAAGCAATGGCCGGGAGAAGAAATGTTGATGGTTGATGGTTGATGGTTGATGGAATTCGGGTGCGGATTCGCAATAAAAGTCGGTCAACCATCCGCCTTCGCTGAAGCTTCAACGGGCAATGCCGTCAACCGTCAACCCTTTTCCTTCCCGGTATCGCCTCAACCAGCGATCTCGTATAATCGGTTCCCGGATTCCGGTAAAGGGTTTCCGCATCGCCGGTTTCTATAATCCTGCCCTTTTCCATCACCATCACCCGATCGCACAGGTAGCGGACAACCGAAAGATCATGGGAAATAAATACTGCGGTGAAACCAAATTCCCGCTTGAGGTCGTTGATGAGGTTCAACACCTGGGCCTGGACGCTTACGTCCAGGGCTGAAACGGACTCGTCAAATACCACGAATTCCGGGTCCAGGGCAAGCGCCCGGGCAATTACAATGCGTTGCCGCTGCCCGCCGGAAAATTCATGGGGATACCGGTTAACGTATTCTGGTTTCAGGTCTACTTTCTTCAGGAGCTCCCTAACCTTTTCCTTTCTTCCGGAGGCGCTCAGAAAAGGTTCATGAATTTTCAGGGGTTCAGTCAGGGCCGACCCGATCGTGAGCCGGGGATTCAGGGAAGAATAAGGATCCTGAAATACGATCTGTATATTTTTCCGGAAGGGCCTGAGCACGTGTTCTGGCATGGCCAGCAGATCATGATCGCCAAAACGGATACTGCCGGCTACCGGTTTATTCAACCGGAGCAGGGCTCTGCCCAGGGTTGTTTTTCCACAGCCGGATTCGCCGACCAGGCCCAGCGTTTCCCCGGTGAATACGTCGAAACTGACATCCTGAACCGCTTTCACCCAGCGTTTTTCGCGGCCCAGCCAGGTTTTTCCGGAAGAATACCAGATGTCCAGGTTTTTTACGCTGATCAGGATCCCGGAAGTTTTTACCGGAGGCCTTACCTCAGAAACACTTTTCTTTCCTGCGCCAGGCTCCTTTCCTCCGGAAGCCGTTGTTCCTGAAAGACCTTTCGCAATATCCGGCTTTCCCTTTGAAGGATCCCGGGCAGTCAGATCCGATACCGGACTTTCCGCAGGCTGTTTTTCATTCAGGAAATCATTTACCACGGGAAGCCTTTCTCCTTTGTGATGCAGAACCGGCCGGCAGAGTAATAAACCCCGGGTATAGGGATGTTGCGGGTGGGTAAAAATATCTTTGACCCTTCCCTTTTCTACAATTTTTCCGCGGTACATCACCAGGGCGCGGTCCGCCAGATCGGCCACCAGGCCCAGATCATGGGTAATGAAAACCATTCCCATATTTTCAGATCGCCGCAAATCCTGAAGCAACTCCAGGATGGTTTTCTGAACGGTCACATCCAGGGCGGTGGTGGGTTCATCACAGATCAGCAGGGCTGGTTTGCAACTGATGGCCATGGCGATCATCACCCGCTGTTTCTGTCCCCCGCTCAGCTGATGCGGATAACGGTTGAACAATATTTCCGGGTCGGGCAGTCTCACTTTTTCAAACAACTGAAGCACTTCCTGCTTTGCCTGGCGGTTGCCGGTTTTACGGTGGATCTGCAGTGGTTCCATCACCTGCTTTCCGCAGGTCATTACAGGATTCAGGGAGGTCATGGGTTCCTGAAAAATAATGCCGATGCGGTTTCCCCGCAGGGAACGAAGGTCCGTTTCCGACAGTTTCAGCAGGTCGGTTGCCTTTTCCCCGTCCGGGGAAAACAGTATTTCCCCCTTGTCGATGCGGGCCGCTCCTCCTCCTGGCAGTAAATGCAGGATGGATAGTGCGGTAACCGATTTCCCCGATCCCGATTCCCCCACCACGGCCAGCATTTCCCCCGCATGCACTTCCATGGAAATATCC
>DASRLM010000258.1:0-2452 GCA_035648455.1 Puia sp.
CAGCTCTTCAAACTGCCCGGTCTGCCGGTTCTTCCGGACATTATCCCAGGTAAAGAAACGGCCGTTCATGGAGACATAGACGCCGGCAGGTAAAGTCTGCACGAAAGCGAGGGCGCATCCGAGATTGAAGAAGCCGTCCGAGCTTCCGAATTTATAAGGGATCATGGCGCCGGTGAGGATTATGGTTTTCCTATCCACTTTTCCGGCGAGGACCGCTGCTGTTACGGCCATGGTATCGGTGCCGTGGGTGATGATGATCTTGTCTTCGTTCGCAGCCTTACACTGATTGACGATCAGCTCCCGTTCCTGCTGCTTCATGTCGAGACTGTCAATCATCATGAGGGTGGTCACTTCTACTTTCGGGGTTACCCGGCTCCGGGCAATCATCTCCGGCAGATGGGTTTCCTTGAAGAAGAGTTCCCCGGTAATTTCATTATACTCCTTATCGAAGGTTCCTCCTGTTACGAAAATGCGGATCGACATAGATGAGTTTTGGGCTGCAAGCTATTTATTTTTTTTATTTTTCAAAACGTAAAATAGTATATGAATTAGCGGGAAAGGAATATTCCGGAACATTTCCGGTAAACGATACTTCTTTTTCCGTTGTAATTATTTTTTCAGGATTTTCGGGCGTGTTTTCTTCTCCGGGATCACCGGTCAGCGTATACAGCTTTACCATGGGTTTTGCACCCGCAAAGCCCATTAAACTGATCTGCGTTTTGATTGCACTGGCCGTTGGATTTACCACGTGCAGGACCAGGACATCAGATTTTTCATTTCGTGTGGCGGTGACATCCAGATCTCCGGATACGCTGCTGAAGATTCTGAACGGCTGGGCATTTTCAGCGGCCATTTGCTGGGCATAATACGGAGGCATGGCCCACACCCGGGACGGGGTAAAGAAGATCTGCCCCTGATCCCATCCGTTATCGTTTTGCTTGTAGGGCTGCAGCGCATTGGCTGCGCAGGAGGTCAGCAGGAAGTCGCCATGCCGGCGGACAGCATTGAGTGTGCTGGCATGCCCCAGCGCACGTTGCAGATCATGCCTGCTGCCGTTCTCTTCAAATATGGTGCATTTCATGCGGGTCTTCGGATCCCATGTAAGAAAAAGTTGCTGCATATCAGTTAGCGTCCGGTCAACCGTTTCCCCGGAACGGGCATCGTCAGCACTGATGTGCAGATCCCAGTAGCTGGCCTTTCCGTTGATTGCATTGAATACCATCTGCATAAAAGAAGATTTGGCGCGCCACCAGGCAGAACAAATAACCTGTATGCCCGGATCTGCAGTATGGATGGCGTCGTACAATAAATTAAATCGATCAGTGTAATGTTTGTAGCCCGCTGAATCATCGGCCGCGATCACTTCCTCATTTCCGATTTCAATAAAATGTATTCCCTTCAGGTATTTTACCATATCGGAAACATTCCGCGGGTTTTCTTCTGTATTGATGGCGAATGCCGGTTCAAATCCGGCGGCCACGCAAAACCAGACAAACTCTGCAATGCCAAACCCGTTGCTGGAATAGGGATACCACCAGCCTGTGTAGGGCGGCCGTTTATCCGGATCACCGGTCATGTTTTTCCAGGAGTAACCTGGCGCATTCACCATGGAACCACCGTAACGCAGGAAGTTGATGCCTTCCTGTTGCATGCGGGTGGCGATGTCTGCGCGGGCCGGCAGATTTTTAAATTGACGGTTGCCCGTGGGCATCAGGATAGCCTCGTCGATCCATAATTTTCCTTTTTGCTCAATGTACAAAGCAAATCGCGCGTGGGTATCTGTGCTGTTTACGGTTAACGTGAAAGGATATTTTCGCCAGTCGGTAGTTATATGGGTCAATGCTTGTGTGGCGTAGGTTTTACTCCCATCTGTATTTTGCAAAGCCAGGGTGACCGGTCCGCTCAGGGCTTCTGCACGGAGGTAAATTCGTCCCTGAAATGTCTGGCCCTGCTTTATGGCAATGCCCCAGCGATTTAATCCACTATTGGAAATGCCGATCCTGCCCCGGCCTTCTTCATGTTGAATGACCTGTGATTTTTTGCCATTAAAGGCATTGATACTATCTGCCATAAATGAGCCTGTGGCCGCAGTTTCTATAGCATCCCATGCGGAACTTACCCCTGCGTGGGGTGTTCCCGTTTTAACCGGTTCTTCAAAACTTTCACCAAAGAGCAGCTGATCATACAGTCCCCCATAAATTTCATGGTTAACATCCTCGATGCAGGAACCAAACATTTTTTGGGGTATTTTATTCATCACGCGCGATCCGTCAACCACGATGCGGGCGTTTTGTGAAGATCCCGTTAATACAAGCATGATTATAAACAGGGAGAAGATCAGTTTTTTCATCATAATCAGTTATGTCCTAAATTTACATCATGTTTACCCTCGATCAGATAAAGGAAGCGCACAGTAAAGTAAAAAGCGGGGCCGATTTTCCGCGGTATGTGC
>DASRLM010000259.1:0-6031 GCA_035648455.1 Puia sp.
TTTCACCAGGAATTCTATAAAACCAATTATTTTTTCGGATTCGGCAGAACGGAAGATATCCCCCTGGGATATAATGCTTCCGCCTCTTTTGGTCAGGATGAATGGGTGGGCAGGAAACGCACATATACGGCGCTGGAGGGACAAAAATACTGGCTAGCCGGAAAAAACCTGATCAGCACCGGCGTGGGTTTCGGATCCTTCTGGTATAACCACCAGTCGGAAGACGCCGTCCTGCACATCCAGGGTGATTATTACAGTAATCTTTTCTGGCTGAAGGAACCCAAGATCAGGGAATTCCTCCATGCTGATTACCTGATTTGTTTTAATCCGGTGTTGTACAAAGCAATTAATATAAACAGGGAAAACAACCTGCTGGGCTACCGGAATACCCTGTTCAATAATTTTCAACGTTTGAACCTGAGCGCGCAAACCAATTATTACAGTCCGTTGAATGTCTACGGGTTTAAATTTAATTTTTACCTGCAGGTGCAGGCTTCCCTGCTGGCGAAAGACACAGAGCCCATTTTCAGAAGTCCTTTCTATTCCAGTTATACCGCCGGGGTTCAGATCCGGAATGAAAATTTATCCTTCAACACCCTGCAGATTTCCGCCAGCTATCAGCCGCTCGTGGATCATGGTCCCCAGGCCTCCAACGGACCCAGAAGCCTCTTTGTCCAGATCACTTCTGTCACTACTTTTAATTTTAACATCTTTGCGTTGCAGGCGCCGGCGTTGATTGCTTTTAGATAATGGAGTTTGACAATGGACAGTTGACAATGGACAATGGACATTTCTCCAATGTAAAACGTTGCCAATTAATCTTCCTTTCTCCATTCGCAGCTCTTCATTGTCAATTGTCTATTGTCAACTGTCCATTGTTGCGCGGGGACAATAAAGTATCTTTATCAGACGGTGCAGAGCCCTTTGAGGCTCACCAGCCATCAACTTTTCTATGAGGAAAATATTACTCGTACCAACTGGAACGGTTTATGAGGCTTAAACAAAAAAATGAATTACCATGAGGGAAGTAACTGAACAAACCACTGCCGGTATAGAACAACTTTGTATCAATACAGTCAGGATTTTGTCGGCGGATGCTGTTCAGAAAGCCAATTCCGGGCATCCCGGAACGCCCATGGCGCTGGCCCCGGTGGGTCACGTGCTTTGGTCGAAGCTGATGAATTACAATCCGCAGGATCCGAACTGGGCCAATCGCGACCGTTTTGTTTTATCAGCGGGTCATGCCTGTATGCTGCAATACAGTTTTCTGCACCTGACGGGGTATGATATTACGTTGAACGATATTAAAAAATTCAGGCAACTGCACAGCAAAACAGCCGGGCACCCGGAATTCGGACTGCTCGCCGGCATTGAAGCAACTACAGGTCCGCTCGGGCAGGGTTTTGCCAATGGAGTAGGAATGGCCATCGCCCAGCAATACCTGGCGGCGCGGTACAATAAACCCGGTTTTGATCTTTTTGATTATCAAATTTATGTGATTTGCAGCGATGGGGACATGATGGAAGGCATCACGTCGGAAGCCGCATCCATTGCGGGAAACCTCCGGCTCGGAAAGCTCATTTACATCTACGATGATAACCACATCACTATTGAAGGGGATACGTCGCTTACATTCAGTGAAGATGTAGCCGGCCGGTTTCTGGCCTATCACTGGCACGTACAGGAACTCCCCGATGGAAATGATGTGGAAGCCATCGCAGAAGCATTGAAGAATGCCCGGGAAGAAAAAAAGCGCCCCTCCCTCATCCGGATCAGAACCCATATAGGGTATGGAAGTCCCAATAAGGAAGATACCGCAGCGGCACATGGATCCCCCCTCGGTGCGGATGAAGTGAAACTGGTGAAACAATTTTTCGGTTTCGACCCTGATCAGTCCTTTGTGATACCGGATAAAGTGCTTTCTTTTTACCGCGAGGCCGGAAAGAAAGGCATTGAAAAAGAACAGCAATGGAATAACCTTTTCAAACAATACAAGGAAAAATATCCTGACAGCGCCAATGAGTGGGTGACTTTCAACAGTGGTAAAATACCCTCGGGCTGGAAAGAATTATTACCGGTTTTTACCGGAACCGATAAAATAGCAACACGTAAAGCTTCGGGAAAAGTACTGAATGCGATTGCGGATAAATTGCCCTTTATGATCGGGGGATCGGCTGATCTTTCTCCTTCCACCGATACGATACTGGAAAAATATGCTTCTTTTTCTCCTGAAAACCGGGATGGCCGTAATTTTCATTTTGGTATACGGGAACACTCGATGGCAGCGATTCTGAACGGCATGGCCGTGACCAAAGGATTTATGCCCTATGGAGCAACCTTTCTGATCTTTTCGGATTACATGCGTCCGGCCATCAGGCTGGCAGCCATCAGCAAAATCAGACCCATTTATGTGTTTACGCACGACAGCATTGGTTTGGGAGAAGACGGCACCACACACCAACCCGTTGAGCAATTGGTTTCCTTAAGGGCCATCCCCAACATGACGGTCATCCGCCCGGCCGATGCCAATGAAACGGCGCATGCCTGGCGCGTGGCGCTGGAACACCAGGACGGACCGGTGGCCATTGTGTTAACACGACAGGGTATTCCGGTGATCGATCAGGAAAAATATGCTAAGGCATCCGGACTGGAAAAAGGCGCTTATATTTTATCGGAATCTGCGGAACCCGTCCAGGTTATCCTGATCGGTACCGGATCTGAAGTGAGCCTCCTGCTTAAAGCCCAGGAAACCCTGCAACAAAAAGCTATTCCTGCAAGAGTGGTGAGCATGCCTTCCTGGGAATTGTTTGATAAACAGGATGCCGCCTATAAGGAATACGTTCTGCCCAAAGCCATCCGCAAAAGACTTTCCGTGGAAGCGGGATCACCCCTGGGCTGGCTGAAATATGTAACGGACGATGGAAAAACCCTGGGTATTCAACGGTTTGGCGAGTCGGCACCGGCAGAAGAGATTTTCAAAGAATTTGGTTTTACCGTAGACAACGTAGTAGCGCTGGCTTCTTCTTTATAAACGGTACATTATTCTAACCACATGATGAAACTCCCTTTTTATGCCCGGGTGGCGCTGACTCTTTTTGCCCTGTCGCTGGTGCTGCTTTTTATGTGGATGGGTAAATCCATTCTGATCCCCTTATTCTTTGCGTTTCTGGTTTCCATCCTGCTGCATCCGGTGGTGGTTTTTCTGGAGAAGACCCATTTTCCGCGGGCTTTGGCTTCGCTGCTGACCATCCTGATATTTTTAATCCTGATTGCAGGACTGTTTTATTTTTTCAGCAGACAGGTGATCCGTTTGTCGAAGGACCTTCCTTCGCTGCAGACCAAAGTTGGGGATCAGTTGCAACGTGGCCAGGACTGGATCTACAACAAATACCACATCAACAATTCGGACCAAACGGCCTATGTAAAGAAATCCGCCAACGGCATCATGGGCTCGGCCGTTAATTCTGCGGCAACCACTTTTGTTGGCATTGCGGAAATATTCATACTGACCATTTTCTTTTTCATATTTACCTTTTTTATTTTATACTACCGCCGGCTGCTGATGCAGTTCCTGCTCGCGCTTTTTGATGATTCCCATAATGCCCGGGTGAGTGGTATTGTGATGAATGTGCGTTCCCTGATCAACGGGTATGTGATGGGTCTGCTGATGGAAATGCTGGTGCTGTTGATTTTGATATTCACCTCACTGATGATCCTTGGAATCAAATATGCCCTGCTGCTGGCTGTGCTGGCGGCCGTGCTGAACATCATTCCTTATTTTGGGATTTATGTCTCCCTTTTCTTTGCCGTGATCGTTACCCTTGCGAGCAACTCCGGCGGGGCTGCACTTACCGTAGGTATAGTTTTTCTTGCCGCTCATTTTATTGATGCTAACGTGATACTTCCCAGGATCGTCGGCGGACAGGTTAAATTAAATCCTTTCATCACCCTGCTGGCCGTGCTGACCGGACATTTGCTCTGGGGTGTTCCCGGCATGTTCCTGTTCATACCACTAACTGCCATGATCAGGCTCATCAGCGACGAAATACCTGAACTACAACCCTGGGCGATCCTGCTGGGCGAAGAACAGCATGAAAAAAAGATAAAATCCCGGAAAAAGAAACTGTAGATTTTATTCCCCATGCATTATTTTTTGCGTTTATTGTTTCTGTTCACAGGGAGAATATAATAGGGCCTGTTCTTTGCTTAAACCAGAAAACGCCAGCAAAAACTATATGACCATCAGCGAGAAACTGAAAAAGATCATCAGGCGCATATTCCGTATTACCCTAACGACTGTATTGGTCATACTCAGCATTTTACTGCTGATTATTCTACTGATACAGACCCGGCCGGTTCAGAATTATGGCCGTCAGAAAATAGAAGCTTACCTGGAGAATAAGCTTCATACAAAGGTTCGTATAGGAAATCTGTACCTCGGTCTGCCCACTAAAATTATTCTGAAAAATATCTATCTCGGGGATCAGAAAAAGGATACGCTGTTATCCGGTGGAAATATTGAAGCAGATATCAGCCTGTTCAAATTGTTCCGGCACGAAGTGCGGTTGAATGATGTTGAGCTGGAGGGGATAACCGTCAAAATAAAAAGGCTATTGCCGGATACGGTATTTAATTTCCAATTTATCGTGGATGCCTTTTCTTCTCCGGATAAAAAACAGGTTGAGCCAAAGGATACGACCGGCGGATTTTCCTTTGCCATCGGAACTATTCATCTCCACAACATACGCGCATCCTATCGCGATGATGCCACTGGCAACGATGTCGCCATCAATCTGAATGACTTTAAAACCCGGTTAAAAGCCTTTGACCCCAAAAACCAGCGCTATGCCATTCCGGATATTTCATTTAGCGGGGTTTCGGCGAAAGTACGGCAGTATCATCCCATCCTGATACTTAAACATCTCGCGGATACCATCAGCCGGCATAATAGTGACGAACAACCGGTGCGGTTGAAACTCGGTGTGATTGGCATTAAGGATTTCGCTCTGGATTATCGCAATGAGGCGGACAATATGGATGCGGTGGTCCGGTTGGGAAGTTTCGAAACGCAGGCGGATTCGATTGACCTGGGAAATATCCGGATAAAATTGAAAAAGATAAAACTCAGCAAGACACTTGCGGATGTACATTATGGTGTGGCAGCAAAAAAAATTCACCCTGCGGTAAATGCAGGAAAAGATACGGTAGCCCGCACCGGAAGCTGGGCTTTCGATGTAGCTGCCCTTGACCTGGATAATATTCATTTGCAATACGCGGACGACAATAAAAAACCGGTAACGCAGGGGATTGACTATAATCATCTGGATGTGAACCACCTGATTGTCCGGGCCAGTGCCCTGCATGCCCTTTCCACGGAATACAGCGGAAACATCAGCCTGATCGCGTTTGATGAAAAAAGCGGTTTTGTATTAAAAAAGCTTTCCACCCAGGCAGCCTACAATGATAAAGGCGCACAACTGAAGAACCTGATTATTCAAACCAATCATTCGGAGATCCGGAGCCAGTCTGCCATACATTATTCTTCAGCCGAAACACTCCGTACACATCCTGGTGACGTTCAGGCGGATCTGTTATTCGACCATGCCCGCATTGCTGTGCAGGATGTGCTGGTATTTGTTCCAGTTTTCTCCAGCCGGTTAAAGGGGAATGAACGGGACGTGCTCATGCTGAATGGAAAGTTGAGTGGTAAGCTGAAGGATCTGCATATCCCTTATCTGGAAATTGCGGGCATTGGAAATACTTCCCTGTCGGCTTCCGGAAACATCCGGGGATTACCGGATGCGAAAAAAGCTTATTTTGATATTGTGCTGTCCAGGCTCACCACATCGCGCAGGGACCTTTACAGGATCATTCCGGCTAAATCCCTTCCGCAAAACATCCGCATCCCTGAACGTATCTCTGCAAACGGAAAATTCACGGGAACGGTTAACCGCTTCCGGCTGGCGCTGAAGGCCAATACCAGCAACGGTAACGCAACCGTGAACGGATTGCTGGATCTCGGCCATAAATC
>DASRLM010000260.1:0-2889 GCA_035648455.1 Puia sp.
TCGTATTATCTTTACAGAAATAGATTACATACTTCATGCCATGGATGAGGTTCGCCGATTCCCGGAATATTCAGTCCCACTATGTATTTTAAAAATAAAACCGTTCTCATTACAGGTGCCAGCCGCGGAATAGGAAAAGCCATCGCCCTCAAACTGGCTGCTGAAGGTGCCAACATCATCATTGCGGCAAAGTCAACCGCTGAAGACGGCCGGTTGGGGGGAACTATTTTTGCCACCGCAAAAGAAGTGGAAGCCGCCGGCGGAAAGGCCCTTCCGGTTTTTTGCGATATCCGGGACGAAAAGCTGATCCAGGAACTGATCGAAAAATCAAAAACAGCATTCGGCGGGGTGGACATACTCATCAACAATGCGTCTGCCATAAACCTGAGCGGTACGATGCAACTGGAACCAAAACGGTTCGACCTGTTATTTGACATCAACGTGCGGGGAACTTTTATGATGACCAAATGGGCCTACCCTCTATTAAAGACGTCCGTAAATCCCCATATACTTACTTTGTCGCCACCCCTGAACCTGGACATGAAATGGTTCAAACCGCATCTGGCATATACCCTCAGTAAATTCAATATGAGCCTAATGGCCAAAGCCTGGGCGGAAGAATTCAGAAAAGACGGGATTGCATCCAATACGCTCTGGCCCGTGACCACCATTGCCACTGCAGCGGTAAAGAATATCCTGGGCGGTGAGGAATTGGTCCGCCGGAGCCGCAAACCGGAAATCATGGCCGATGCCGTGTACTATATCCTTCAAAAAGAAGCCCGGGTCCATACCGGAAATACCTACCTGGATGAAGAGGTGCTCCGGGAAGCGGGCATTACCGATTTCGACAACTATGCTGTAACCCCTGGCGGCAGTTTGCAACCCGATTTGTTTTTATAATGAATGAATCCTACGCACGCCCAGGTTCAGTTGTCCTCGCCTTCATTACCGTTTACCTGGTGTGGGGATCAACCTATTTTTTTATTCGCCACGCACTGAATGGATTTCCTCCGCTCATGCTGGGCGCCTTTCGCTTCATCACGGCCGGACTGATCATGATGATCTGGGCAATTTTTAAAAAAGAAAAATTATTCCAGGCGAAAGCCATGAAGGCGGCCGCCATCAGCGGATTTTTTATTTTGTTTATCGGGAACGGGGTAGTGATCTATGCGGAACAATATGTGAGCAGCGCCTGGGTGGCCATTATTATTTCGGCCGCGCCGATCTGGTTTGTTTTGTTTGATAAATTCCATTGGAAGGAAAATTTCAGGAGCCGGTCAATGCTGGCCGGACTGGTGATGGGCATCATCGGCATGACTTTATTGTTCTCGGAAAATATTTCTGTCCGGAAAGGAAATGCGGGTCAGCACAACACCCTGGAATTTGTACTCCTGATCTTTGCATCCATGAGCTGGGTGATCGGATCCCTCTACGGCAAATACAGCAAACCCGTGTTTCCGCTCGTGATCAGCACTACTTGGCAAATGTTTTTTGCGGGGGTTTATTTCCTGGCAGGCACATTTTTCAACCATGAATTCAGCAGCTTTCACCTGAACCAGGTTTCCATCAATGCCTGGATCTCCATCTGGTACCTCATCATTTTCGGTTCCATACTGGCGTACAGTTGTTATATCTGGCTGATGCAGGTAAGGCCACCCGCGCAGGTAAGCACTTATGCCTATGTAAACCCGGTTGTTGCAGTTCTCCTGGGTGTTTTTCTGGCAGACGAACACATCAGCCTGGTGCAGATGTCAGGACTTCTTGTAATCCTGGTGAGTGTGCTGCTGATTAATCTGAACAGATACATGCACAGGAGCAATTCATAATGTCCAAAGTCAACTGTCCTTTGTCAATAATCCACTGTTCAATGAAAATGCTTCGGCCAGCAATTCAAAAGAACGGAAACGGTCTGTTTGCGAGTGGGTCATGGAAGTAACCATGATCTCATCAACCCCCATTTCCTCGGCAAGCAGTTCTAATTGTTGTTTTACACTTTTGGGTGTACCGGAAATAATGCGCCCGCTGTTATACCTGATCCTTTCCTCTTCAGCAGGTGAAAAAATATAATCCTGTATGTCTTCATACCTTTTCATTTCCCTGAAATTTCCTTTTTCAAATTGCAATAAAGTATAATCCGCCAGTTTACGTAACCGGGCCGCCTTATCTTCCGTATCGGCGCACAATACCGAAATGGCCAGCAACACTTTCGGTTCTGCGAGTTCGCGGGAAGGTTTAAATGACTTTTTATATCCTTCCACGATTTCTTTTCCTGCAAAGCCGTTGATGAAGCGGGCCACAGCAAGACCCATGCCCATATTGGCCGCAATGGAGGCGCTGCCACCGCTGGAACTGAGTATCCAGGGCTCAGGAACTGTTGACGTTTGGGGAACCGCCAGCAAAGGGCCATACTGTGTTGCCGCCTCATCGTGAAAAAACGCCTGCAGATACTCAAGCTGTCTCAGATAGGATTCCTCCAGAAAATTATTGGAAGGATTCAGCATGAGTGCCGTGATCTGGTCCCCGCCCGGCGCCCTTCCCATACCCAGATCGATCCGGCCCGGATACAGGCTTTCCAGCAGCCTGAAATTCTCCGCAACCTTCAGGGCACTGTGATTGGGAAGCATGATTCCCCCCGATCCGATGCGGATCCTGCTGGTTTCATGCGCGAGCCTTACCATCAGCAATTCCGGCGCAGAGCCCGCTATCATGGAAGAATTGTGATGCTCGGAAACCCAGAAACGATGATAGCCGGCTGTTTCGGCCCATTTAACCAAACGAATGGTATGGGCAAGGGCCTCTGATGCCGTAGAACCCTTTGGAACAATGGACTGGTCAAGAATACTAAGCCTCATCATGCAATTTCCTTTAGCTTCATTAACATTTTAATCG
>DASRLM010000261.1:0-3969 GCA_035648455.1 Puia sp.
GATTCCAGTGCTGTATTGCCGGCAAGGATCAGCAGATCCGCCCATGAAATTTTGCGGCCATATTTTTGTTTGATAGGCCAAAGCAGCCTGCGGGCTTTATCGAGGCTCACGTTATCGGGCCAGCTGTTCAGCGGGGCAAAACGTTGCTGTCCTGCGCCTGCACCACCACGGCCATCACCCACACGATAGGTGCCTGCACTATGCCATGCCAGGCGAATGAACAAGGGGCCGTAATGCCCGAAGTCTGCCGGCCACCAGTCCTGTGAGTCGGTCATGAGTGCATACAGGTCTTTTTTCACGGCTTCCAGGTCAAGGCTTTTAAACGCTTCGGCATAGTTAAAATCTTCACCCATCGGATTTGACAGGGACGAGTGCTGACGCAGGATACTTAGCTTTAACCGGTTGGGCCACCAGTCATGGTTCGCGGTGCCGCCACCGCCAACATTGTGCTTCACACCGCCATGAGGAAACGGGCATTTACTGATATCGTTTGATTCTTTTTCCATTATTGACAAGTTTAGTGGTATTGAGTAAACACTGGCCTGCACCCGGGTATTTGCGCGGGGTTATAAAATTAAAGTATTGGGGGAGATAATCGCAATCAATTAATTCTATATTTTCATAGTTAAAATCTACGCGGCTGGTTCCTGCTGATCGTAGGTTCTCCGGAAATGTGGCTGATATCCCCTGTAACTACTTATTCAAATCAATAGTCCAATCTCAGCAAATTTCCGATATAGCCAAGTACTTTAATGGCAGCATCCGGAGGATTTTTTGCTATAATGTCATTCCTGTAATGATTCATCAGCACACTCATATACAGCATCGCCTTTAAGTTCATCTTAAAATCCTTTTTTCTGTTGTCTGTAAGCTTGTCTGAATTACACCACTCATTCATTTCTCAACGAGCTGACGGGATTACTCATTGCTGCTTTAACAGATTGCCAGGCCATAGTAACTAAGGCTACAGTCAGCGCGGCCATTCCGGCTTCAAGGAATACGACCGGCCCGATCGTGATCCGGTAAGCAAAATCCTGAAGCCATTGATTCATCGCCCACCAGCAAACCGGGATCGCAATCACAATGGCAATGAGTATGAGCTTAAAAAAATCCCTGGAAAGAAGTATCACGATACCGCTTATCGAAGAGCCCAACACCTTTCGGACGCCTATTTCTTTTACGCGCTGTTGCGCCATGAAGGTCGATAAGCCGAACAGTCCGAGACAGGCAATACAAATCGCCAGGCAGGAAAAGAGGCTGAATAATTGCCCGAAATGTTGGTCCGCCTGATATTGCGCACTGAAAGATTCGTCGAGAAAATGATAGAGAAAAGGCCGCTGAGGCACCATTTTATTCCAGGTTGTTTTCAGGTGCGCAATCGTGGATTGTATATTATCGGCTTTGATGGAAACGGAGATCCGGTTGAGGTTTTCTGGATATCCATATCTTAAAGTGAGCGGTTCTACTGCCTGATGCAGCGATCGGAAATTGAAATCCTTCACTACGCCGATGATGGTTCCTGTTCTTCCCCATTGGGCGAACTTTTTGCCAACAGCATCGGCGGGTTGTGCATATCCATATAGCTTCGCAGCAGCTTCATTGATAACCATCGATTGCGCACTGTCTGTCCGAAATGACCGGGAATAATTTCTGCCTGCTACAAGCGGAATATGGTAGACGGGAATGAAGTCGAAATCTATTTCATAAATGAAAGGAATCTGGTTGCCCATTACGCCGTCAGGCGTCTGTATCTGGGTGCCTGCATTGGGAAGGAACTCTCCGGGTACGGCGCGGGAAGCGGCCACGGAAACAACACCCGGCTGGTCGGCAATCGCTTTTTTAATGGTTTCAATATTTTGCTGCACCTTCCCATCACCCTCAAAATCCAGGATCAGCATCTGATCCTTCTGAAATCCGAGGTCATGGCGGTTTACGTATTTTAATTGGGTATAGACAATGATCGTACCTGCAATGAGAGCAATGGACAAAGTAAATTGAAAAACCACCAGCGCTTTGCGAAATGAAATACCCTCTCGGGAAGGATTGAATTTTCCCTTCAGTACAGCGATCGCCTTGAATCCGGATAGGACCCAGGCTGGATATATCCCCGCGACGATTCCGATAAAGACGGCAAACACGGGTATGCAGAGAGACATCAGGGGCGTGAATAAATTTGAATAAGAGAGATCCTTGCCCGACAATTTTCCGATCAATGACATACCGCTCCTTGCCAGCACGAGCGCAATGATCGCCGCTGCCAGCGACAAGAGAATGGATTCAAAAAGGAATTGCCACATCAGGCTGGAGGGCTTTACACCCAGCACCTTGCGGACACCTACTTCTTTCGCTCTTTCCAGCGAACGTGCAGTGGACAGGTTCATGAAATTAATACAGGCAATGAGCAGGATGAAAACAGCAATACATGAAAACAAATACACACTCATCAGGCTTCCCGTCGGGCCCGGTTGCCTGCTTGCAGTGGAATGCAGGTAAGCATCGGTCATCTTTTCAAAGGAGATGGCGTAACCCTTATCCTGGGCATTATGCCTGTTGACAAAATTTGAGCTTTGGGCCTGCAAGGATTGGATACTGGCATTTTTTTTCAGCAGCAGGTAGGTATAAAAATCGACATAGCCCCACATATCAAAAATATCCGATCTCTGGTTTTTTGCGGTGATCATGGAGATCAATCCGGTGAAGTTGAATTGAGAATTGGCGGGAACATCTTCCATTACACCGGTGATCAGGTAATTGTCCTGGTTGTCCACCCGGAGCAATTGTCCAACGGGATTGGCATCACCAAAGAATTTTTTTGCTATCGTCCGGGTGAGCACGATACTATTGGGTCCCGTCAATGCGGTATGCGGATTTCCATGTAACATTTTCCAACTGAATACATCAAAGGCCGTGGAATCCATGAAGAGCAGATTATCCTGTTGGAAACGTTTTTCGCCATGTTGCAGCAGCAGGCTGACAGGGCTCATAAACTGCACCACTTTTTCAATTTCAGGAAATTCAGCCTGGAGGGCCGGCCCTACCGGAGCGCAACCCCAAACCTGGAAATCTGAAGGCGTCGGTGCTCCTAAGTTTTCTCCGTTCTGGACGCTGCGGAAAGTCTGCAACACCCGGAATATGCGATCGCGCTTCGTATGGTACTGATCGTAGGACAGTTCGTTTTGTACGTACAAGGTAATGAGTACGCAGCAGGCCATTCCGATGGCCAGTCCGGCGATATTGATAAAACTGTAAAATTTCCGTTTCGCCAGGTTGCGCCAGGCGATCTGAAAAAAGTGATGGATCAATGTTTTGTGTTTAAGTACCTGAAAACGACAAAAGCTGTGCCATCCTGATTATGTGTTTAAGAAGAGAAAGACCTGGTGTCTGCGTGTGCAATATCGGGCAACTGCTGTACGATAATGATACAATAAATCATTTTTTATGCCGGTTTTAATCATTGAGCCGGTTCTCAATATCCATGCGTTCGTGTAAAACCCTGATTATCTCAACGCGGTCACTTACAACCCTGTAAAAAATAAGATGAGATTTAACCTTTGACGCCCGGTAGCCTTTCCGGACATGCTCCATGGATTTTCCGGTGTTGATATGCTTGCAGATATAATTGATTTCTTCAAATATCAACTGGTAATAGCGATCCGCCTGTTCAACAGACCACTTTTCTACCGTATAAAGCCAGATTTCTTCCAAATCATAAACTGCCTTTTTACTGACAACATAGGGCAGCGGTTTCATAAGAATTTGCTATGCAGTTTTTTTAAATGGGTTTTTGGTTCAAAGTTTTTTTCAAATCCACTCTTTTCACCGCGGGCAAGCGCCTTATTGAGATCTTTCTTTTTGGATTCCTCCGATTCGAGAAGCCGCAGTGCCATCCTGATGACTTCACTGGCTGAGTTGTATCTGCCGGATGATACTTCTCCCGAAATAAATTCCTCGAAATGTTCCCCCAGTAGG
>DASRLM010000262.1:0-2388 GCA_035648455.1 Puia sp.
GCACAATGTTAAAAGCAGATATAACCATATATAAAGGAAAGATTGATGTGCAGGAGGACTATATTATAAATTAATGGACAAATCCCGGTTAGTGATTAAAATTATGATGCGAATAATTAACCAGTGACGATATTTTAGGAATCATTGCGGCTAAATTAGAGGCGGGGATAAAAAGAGACGAAAATAAATTTGGTGATACTATATCCGACGGGAAAAACGTCGTTTTGCATTTTGTTTGTCACTCTGAGTCATAGTTCATTGATTTTTATATAAATAGTTCGGGTAGCACCGGACAACAATGCATCCCAACCTGCCTACAAACCGAAAGCCTACCTGAACTGGATATTCCTGGACGAACAACTAAAATACGTGGGTGGTGACTAGATCGGCAGGTTGAGGCGGTTGCTGTGTATCTGGACTCCTTTCAGAATTTTGAATACCGGAAAGTTAATGTGCAGAGATGGAGAAATTGCGTGAAGGCGCACGGAGATCAAAACAAATTGTCTTTCCGGTATTAAGGGGCGGTTTATGATTTTACCTTTTTTCTGAAGGATTATCGTCAGTTCAGTCTGCTAAAAGCAATACTCTTAGAATGGCAATCGGCCGTGGTTAATGTTGAGCTTTAACAAACCTTCGACGATGATTTCATGCTCAATGAGCTGAATTATTGCCAGACTTCCGCAACAAATTAAACAGGACTATGTGGACCATTCCGTCCAGATTATGCCTTCTTATTCTTTTTCCGCAGGCAGCGTATCCTTTACGATTATGTAAGCCCCATCCTCTTTTTGCAGGTAGCCAAAATCATAACAGTAGTGATAACAGTTTCCCGACCGGGACTGAAAGTCATGGGTATGATATTTGAAATTAAAGCCCTTTTGCAGGAGATTTTTTTCCGTCGTCATTTTTGTTTTTCGGGGGCCGAGCAACCCCTTCAGGATCCGCCGGTTTTGCTTTAGGGCCAGGTCAATGGGACGGATCTCTCCATGCTCGTCTTTTTTTCTTTCGTTGTTATAGACGTTGCGGCAACCGTCGTCGCAAAAACGTTTGTCGCTGCGGCCTCTGAGGAGCCGGTTGCATTGCAGGCAGTATGATTTTTCAACGCCCATCTCCTTAAAGATATAGAAATTCAGGCTTTATCTTTTCACTTCTTAGCCGTTTTTACCCGTTTCTATCCGGATAGAAACCGGTAAATACCGTGACCGGGTATTTCGGGCGCCCATCTTTGCTTTCGGAAACGACGAATCAATCATCATCATTAAAATGAATCGACATGAGACAGAACAGGGTACAACTGATCGGCTATGTAGGCGACAGCCCGAAAATTAAGATGCTGGATAACGGGACGAAACGGGCGACTTTGAAGGTGGCCACGCACTACCGCAGGCGAAGGGACAACATGCGGTCAGCCAGTGGCACGGACTGGCATTGGGTGATCGCCTGGGGGAGCGATGCGGAATTTGCAGAACGGAGTTTTGTGCGGGGGAGTCATATTCTGGTGGAGGGATCGATTATATACCGGGAGTATGCGGACTACACGGGATCCGTTCGGAAGATTACGGATATCCGGGCTGAAGAACTGATCAACCTGGACCGTTAAATCAACCTGGTCATGCTAGCGAAATTATATGGAGCGGCGCTCCTGGGTGTAAATGCCTTTGCTGTACGGGTGGAGGTCAGCGTGACCCGCGGTCTGGGTTACCAGATCACCGGCCTTGCCGATGAGGGGATCAAAGAGAGTCTTTCCCGGATCGCGATAGCGGTTCAGCATAATGGGTATGAGATGCCGAGGACCAAGCTGCTGATCAATCTCGCGCCGGCCGATGTTCGCAAGACCGGGACTGCCTTCGATCTGCCGATTGCGATGGGAATCCTGCTCGCGACGGGGCAGATTAAAGATCCTGGCAGGCTTGAGGATTTTATTATTGCGGGAGAGCTCGGGCTCGACGGCGGTATCGCTGCGGTTCGCGGAGCCTTGTGTATAGCGGATCTGGGAAGAAGGGAGGGTTTCAGGGGGAATATACTGCCAGCCCAAAACACCCGCGAAGCTGCCCTGGTACAGGGAGTCCCTGTATACGGAGTCCGCCATTTAAAAGAAATTATTGGTTTTATCAGCGGGGATTTGGCAATTAAAGCAGCTGGTGGGGGATTCCCTGAATGCCCACCCACACCAGGCCTGGACTTTCGGGAAGTGAAAGGCCAACCCCGGGTGAAACGGGCACTGGAGATCGCGGCGGCGGGAGGTCACAATGCACTGATCATCGGTCCGCCTGGGACGGGTAATGTAAAGTGGAAGATTATGTAAAGTAAAAAAAGCAATGCATTGCAAGTCAATGGTTCGGTCACAACACAAGGCTCTTTTACTTTACATAATAATCAGGGATTTAG
>DASRLM010000263.1:0-14134 GCA_035648455.1 Puia sp.
TCCCCGACGATCCGGCTTTTTATGAAAAATTTTATTTTACGCCCGGCGACCTGGGCTATCAGGTATTCAAAACAAAATATGCCCGGATCGGTGTGCTCATCTGCTGGGATCAGTGGTATCCGGAAGCAGCCCGCATTACCGCGCTGATGGGGGCTGAGATTCTTTTTTATCCCACTGCCATAGGCTGGGCCACTTCCCAGGATGCGTCCACCAACGAAGAGCAGTACAATGCCTGGCAAACCATCCAGCGCAGTCATGCCATTGCCAACGGAGTTCACGTAGTCAGTGTGAACCGGGTTGGATTTGAACAGGAAGGCGCCATGAAATTCTGGGGCGGCTCTTTCATCGCCAATCCCTTTGGACGCATCCTGTATCAGGCAACAACCGAACAGGAAGAAGTGCAGGTAGTTGAAATGGATACGGATAAAACGGATAGCTACCGCACCCACTGGCCCTTTTTAAGGGACCGCCGTATTGATACTTACCAGCCCATTACCCAACGTTATCTGGACAATGATTAACCGGCCCACACCCAAAGAACTGGGTTACCGGTTCCCGGCGGAGTTTGAACCCCATGCTGCAACCTGGTTAAGCTGGCCCCATAAAGAAGCATCCTGGCCGGGAAAGCTCCATTCCATTTACCCGGCCTATGCCAACTTTATAAAAGTTTTATCGGAAAATGAGTTCGTTCATATTAATGTGTCAGACAAGCAGATGCACAGCTTTGCTTCAGAAAAACTGGAGGAGTTTTTTGTTGATTTAAGCCGGATTCGTTTTTTTATGCATCCCACCAATGATGCCTGGTGCCGGGATCACGGTCCCGCTTTTCTCATCAATCCATCGGCGGTTCAGCCAAAGATTATTGTTGACTGGAATTACAATGCCTGGGGGAACAAATATCCACCCTTTGATCTGGATGACCAGATCCCCACGTTGATAGCCGCAGCATACCATATTCCGGTTCTGTATCCTGAGATCGTTATGGAAGGAGGTTCCGTGGACTTCAATGGCAACGGAACCCTGATCACTTCCGAATCCTGCCTGCTGAATAAAAACCGCAATCCGAATCTGAACCGGAAGGAGATAGAGGAGCATCTCCATGCTTACTATGGTGTTGACCAGGTGTTGTGGGTGAAGGATGGAATTGTGGGTGATGACACCGACGGACATATAGACGATACGGTTCGGTTTGTAAATGGAGATACCGTAATTTCTGTTGTGGAAGAAAACAAATCAGATGAGAATTACGAGCTGCTCCGGCAGCATATAAAAAAGCTGAAATCATTCAGACTTTTGAATGACAAACAATTGAATATTATTGAATTGCCCATGCCTGATAAAATTTTATTTGAAGGGCAGCGACTCCCTGCTTCCTATGCGAATTTTTATATTGCCAACGGGCTCGTGGTGGTGCCCACGTTCCGGTGTGTAAAGGACGATCAGGCGTTGGATATCCTAACCGCCGCATTTCCGGGGAGAACCGTAGTGGGTATTGATTCAACCGACATCATCTGGGGGTTGGGAAGTTTTCATTGCCTCAGCCAGCAGGAACCTGCTTTGTAAAGCGGATCAACTTAAGTTGGTTGACCGTATACAGACTGTTCCCCGTTTTCTGTAATTTGCCCGTCTATCCAATAAAAAAAATGCAATGAAAAAAAAGCTGCTGCTTTGTCTGCCTGTTCTGATGTATATCGCCGGGTTCTCCCAAAGCTGTGATGCACCCATTTCCCTTATACCGGAGCCGGTTAGTGCGGTGAAAGGCGCTGGATACTTTGCCTTGCCGGATCGTATTTCAGTAAGCATACCCGATGTGCCGGAATTAAAGGAAACCAGGATGGAACTGGAACATAAGCTGGCGGTGACCGGAAAAACGGTAATCATCAATGGTAAAGCCCCTGCGTCCCTTCAATTCATACTGAATAAAACGGCCGACGGCCAACTGGGTAATGAAGGATATCTGCTTTCGGTTCGTCCTTCCGGCATCGTAGTTAAGGCCAATAAACCCGCCGGTATTTTTTATGCCCTGCAAACGTTATGGCAGTTAATGCCCAAAGAAATTGAGAGCCGGACGGCTGTTGCCGGGATTTCCTGGAACCTGCCCGTGATTGAAATTACCGATTACCCGAGGTTTGGATGGCGCGGACTGATGCTTGACGTCGCCCGCCATTTTTTTACCAAACAGGAGGTAAAGGATTTTATCGACAACATGGCCCGGTATAAGTTCAACCTGCTCCACATGCATCTGACCGATGATGAAGGATGGCGGATTGAAATCAAGAGCCTGCCCCGACTCACTTCCGTAGGTGCATGGAACGTAAAGCGGGTTGGTTATTTTGGAACATTCTCCAAACCCGGCCCGGATGAACCCCGCGATAATGGCGGATTTTATACGCAGGATGATATACGGGAATTAATTAAATATGCAAAGGACCGCTTTATTGATATCTTGCCGGAAGTGGATATACCCGGTCACAGCATGGCGGCCATCGCTTCTTATCCCGAATTATCCTGCACACCCGGTGCTGATAAATACCAGGTGATTTCAGGCGAAAGTTTCATCGACTGGCATGAAGGCGGTTTTGATGCGCTGGAAGATAATACGCTTTGTCCTGCCAATGAAAAAGTCTATCCCTTCTTAAACAAGGTTTTTACCGAAATAGCCTCCCTTTTCCCCTTTGGTTACATACATGTGGGTGGTGATGAGTGCGCTAAAAACTTCTGGGCGAAGAGTGATGCCGTGAAGCAGCTGATGCAGAAAGAGAAGCTGAAGTCCATGGAAGAAGTGCAGAGCTACTTCGAAAAAAGAGTGGAGAAGATTGTGGAGTCAAAAGGTAAAAAACTGATCGGCTGGGATGAAATCCTGGAAGGTGGTCTTCCTCCCAATGCCCTCATCATGAGCTGGAGGGGAATCAACGGGGGAATTGAAGCGGCAAAAATGGGTCATCAGGTAGTGATGAGTCCGACCACTTTTGTTTATCTCGATTACATGCAGGGCGATTCCATTTACGAGCCCCTGGTGTATGCCATCCTGCGGTTGAGCAAGACCTATGAATTTGAACCCGTGCCGGACGGCGTCGATCCCAAATACATATTGGGGGGTCAGGCCAATATATGGACCGAACAGATTTACAATACCCGTCACCTCGAATACATGGTGTGGCCGAGAAGCCTTGCAGTATCCGAGTGCCTGTGGTCGCCCAAAGAGAAAAAGAACTGGAACGGATTTGCACGCAAAGTGGAAAATAATTTTGGACGCATGGACCTCGAGCATGTGAAATATTCCCGCTGTATGTTCGACCCGGTATTTACAGCAAAAAAGGATGCGAATGATTCGCTGCAGATTGAACTTTCCACCGAGGTGCAGGGACTGGATATACATTATAGTTTTGATAATTCCCACCCGGATAATTATTATCCCGTTTATTCAAAACCGCTGTCCGTGCCCAAAGAAGCCGTGATGCTCAAAGTGGTCACGTACCGTGGCGACCAGCTGATTGGCCGACAGATAGATATGCCGGTCAGTGAACTTAAAAAAAGAGCAGGACTTATTAAATAATTAAACAGAAAAGACTATCCACCACTTATTAACAGACCCGTTATCAGTTCAGCATTTTAATTAGGTTTGCCATCTATCAACAAAGAACTCGTGCGTTTAAAAAGCTTAGAGATAAAAGGGTTTAAGAGTTTTGCGGACAAGACCCACATTCTTTTTAATGAAGGGATCACCGGCATCATCGGTCCGAACGGATGTGGCAAAAGCAATATTGTAGATAGTATCCGCTGGGTGATCGGGGAGCAAAAAATCAGTCATCTCCGTTCCGAGAATCTGGAAAGCCTGGTATTCAACGGTTCCAAGAGCCGTTCCGCTTCCGGGCTTGCAGAAGTGAGTCTGACCTTTGAGAATACCCGGAACCTGCTTCCGACAGACTTCGGAACGGTAACGGTCACCCGGAAATTTTACAAAAGCGGGGAAAGCGAATACCGGCTCAATGACGTCAGTTGCCGGCTGAAGGATATTCAGAATCTTTTTCTGGATACCGGGGTGTCCACGGACAGTTACGCGATCATCGAACTCGGCATGGTAGACGACATCATCCGCGACAAAGAAAACAGCCGCCGCCGCATGCTGGAACAGGCCGCAGGCATTTCCATCTACAAAACGAGGAAAAAAGAGGCCCGGCAGAAGCTGGATGCCACAGAACAGGATCTGGCACGCATTGAAGATTTATTGTTTGAGATCAATAACCAGTTGAAAACACTGGAGAACCAGGCAAAAAAAGCGGAGAAGTATTTTGAAATAAAAAAAGATTACCGGGAAGTAAGTATTGAACTGGCCAAAGCCTCGCTAGAAGGTTTCAATATCAGCTATAAAGAGCTGACCCATCAGTCGGAAACGGAAACGGATAAAAAATTCGCGTTGGAAGCCGCCATCGCCGGTGAAGAAGCGGCGTTGGAAAAAGATAAACTGATTTTTATTGAACAGGAAAAGCAACTGCAATCCCTGCAGCATGCATTCAATGATCTTCTTCAGCAGCTGCGCAATAAGGAAGGGGAAAAGAACCTGGTCAGCCAGCGCCTGAATTTCCTGGGTGAAAAGGAAAGCAACCTGATCGATTTCCTGGAGAAAGGAGAGGGACAGGTAAGGGGTTTGGAAGAGAGCGTTGTTTTTACAGGCAACCAGGTTGCGGAAGAGGAACTGAAGCTGGAGGACCTGCAGCATAACCTGGATATGCTCCGGGAGAAGACCGGAGAGGCCAGAACATTCTTTGGAAATATAAAGATGTCGCTGGACCAGATCCGGGCTGAAAGTGCGCAGGCGCAGCGCAAGCAGTTTGATGCAGAAAAAAATATTGCCGTAGCCGATACGTCCATTCAAAACCTGGAAACAGCCCTTCAGCAACTGGAAGATGAACGGTCTGCACGATCCCGTCAGCTTGCCCAACTGCTGGAAGAAAAGGAAGAAACGGGTCATGAGCTGGAGACACGCAGAACGGATCTCCGTCAGCTGCAGGAGCATGAGGAAAGGACCAGGGAGCAGATCCTGCAAACGCAGGAGAAACTGGAATTGCTTCGTCAGCAGCTGGCAGAAGAAAGCCGGAAATATGATGCCCGGAAAAATGAACATGACCTGCTGAAAAGCCTGATCGATTCCATGGAAGGATATCCGGAAAGCGTCAAGTTCCTGCATAAAAATCCAAACTGGAACCATACCGCACCCGTACTCTCCGATGTAATTTATGTTAAGGAAGAATTCAGGACGGCAGTTGAAAATGTTTTGGAACCCTACCTGAATTATTATGTAGTGAATGACCTGGAAGAAGGGTTGCAGGCGGTACAATTACTGGACCAGAATAAAAAAGGGAAAGCGAATTTCTTCCTGTTGAATAAATTCGATGCCGATCAGCCGGCTGTGGAACATCAGCCGGAAAATACCATTCCCGCCCTGCAGGTTATAGAAGTGGATGCAAAATATTTGTCCCTTGCCCGGCACCTGCTGGCTAATGTATTCATCGCAGAAAACGAACCTTCCGTGGAATGGTTCAATACGGAATCCAACGGATCGGTGATTCTGGAAAAACACGGAAAATATGTGAAGGGAAAATATTCCCTTACCGGGGGAAGCATCGGTCTTTTTGAAGGCAAGAAAATCGGCCGTGCCAAGAATCTGGAAAAAATGCACAAGGATGTGGCTGCACAGGAAGTGGTGGTGAATCAGTTAAAAGTGGAGATCCAGGCGCGCCACAATGAAGTGATCGGATTTAACCAGCAGTTGAAGGAACAGACCATCCGCCAGGTTCAGGAAGACATCAACCGCCTCAGTAACAATCTTTTTGCCATTGAAAATAAAACGGAGAACCTCAATGGAACCCAGGAGAACTCATTCAACCGCAGCCGCACCCTGGAACAACAGCTCCGGCAGACGCAGGAATCCATTGAAGGCACCCGCAGTGAATGGCAGGAGCTGCTGGCCGCTGTGAATGCATTGAAGGATAAATTATTTCAGGGTCAGGATCAGTACAGCGTGGCTGAAGCAGCGTATAATACGGCTTCTGCCGGTTTTAACGAGGCCAATCTGCAAATGATCCGCCAGCAAAACCGCATTGCTGCGTTGAAACAGGAACAGGAGTTCCGGAACAAACAGTTGTCGGATCTGAAAGAGCAGATGGAAACCAACCAGCTGCAGGCCTCCCAAACACGTCAGCAGATCGAAGAAAGCCGGGACAACCTGAACATACTGGACGAGGCGCTGACCGCCATGCTGCGCAACAAGGAAGACGAAGAGAAAAAACTGAATGAAGCCGATCAGGCCTATTATAACGAGCGGAACAAGCTCAGTGAAAAAGAAACGGCGGTCCGGCAACTGATCCGCCAAAAAGAAAATGCAGAACACCTGCTGGGTGAGATCAAGGATAGGCTTAACGACCTGAAATTGCAACTGGCCGGAATGAAAGAAAGGCTGAATGTGGAATTCCGCATCAACCTGGACGATATCCTGGACCAGCCCAGAACCGGTGAAATGACCGGAGAGGAGTTGCAGGAGAAATCGGACCGGATGAAAAAAAGGCTCGAGAACCTGGGCGAAGTCAATCCGACGGCCGTGGAAGCCTTTCAGGAAATGAAAAGGAGATACGATTTCATCGTGGAACAGAAAAATGACCTGGTAAATGCAAAGGACACTTTATTGCAGACCATACAGGAAGTGGAAACTACGGCAAACCAGCAGTTCCTCGATACCTTCGGAAAGGTGAGGGAGAATTTCCAAAAAGTGTTCAAGGCCCTGTTTACCGAAGAAGACACCGCGGATCTCGTACTGGACAATCCGGAAAACCTGGCTGAGACCGGCATCGATATCGTAGCCAAACCCAAAGGGAAAAGACCTTCCTCCATTACGCAATTGAGCGGCGGGGAAAAAACGCTCACGGCAACCGCCCTGCTTTTCGCCATCTACCTGATCAAGCCGGCACCTTTTTGTATTCTGGATGAGGTGGACGCCCCGCTGGACGATGCCAACGTGAGCAAGTTTACCAATATGATCCGCCAGTTCAGCGATAATTCCCAGTTCATCATCGTGACCCACAACAAAATGACCATGAGCAGCGTGGATGTTATTTACGGCGTCACTATGCAGGAGGCAGGCGTAAGCAAACTGGTTCCGGTCGACTTTAGGTCGCTCACCACACAGGCGAGCTGATTTGTGACCATATGGAAATGTTCGGGCAGGGGCCGGCCTAATCGACAAAGATTTGCTGCTCATCCCTTTCTTCCACGGAAATCTTCCGGATGAAGTCACCATAATGCATATCATCGTGGTTGCTGAATGCACCATAGGAATCTGCGCTGTAGCCAATGGTTCCGTCATTTCCTTCCAAAACATAAAGAATGGAAGAGTCTGAAGGATCGGATTCGCCCTCAAACCGGTAGGTCCTTATGATTTTCAGATCCGCAGGCTGGTAAAACTTTCCATTTCCAATACTGAATCCTTCTTCCGTGAGTCGGAATTCATTGTCCTGGCGTTTCAACCTTAATTTTTCAATGACCTGACTCAGGGTCGTCATTTCGGCGGGCTTAATCATAATGCTTTATTTGATGTTTATAGAAAGGATCCAAATGGCGTACCAGTTATTTGTTGCGGCTCAATACCGTTTCATACAACTTGATTTTATTATACAGCGTTTTCCGGTCAATTTTCAGGATTTCTGCGGCTCTTGATTTATTGAAGTTAACTTTTTTAAGCACATTCATGATCGTATTATACTCTGCCTGTGCCGCTGCATTCTTAAGGTCAATCTCCTGATTTTCCGTTTCAGCGATGCGCATGGGTTTTGCCGGATTCTTCGGAATATTGTCCCATTGAACCCCGGCGATTTCTGCAGGAAGCGCCCTGGTCCCGATGATGCCTGAAGGAGAGAGCAGGGCCGACCGGCGAACCACATTCCTCAGCTCCCGCAGATTACCCGGCCAGGGGTAGTTAAGGAACATGCGTATCACCTCGTCTTCAAATCCCTCTACCTTCTTGTTTAATTCTTCGTTGGCTTTATCCAGGAAAAACCGGGCAAACAGGGGAATGTCTTCCTTCCGGTTCCTCAAAGGAGGCAGGATAATGGAAAATTCATTGAACCGGTGAAAAAGGTCCTCCCGGAATTTTCCCTGGCGGTAGGCGTCCTGCAGGTCTTCATTGGACGCAACGATGATGCGGACGTCCGCACCCATTTCCTTATTACCACCCACCTGTTTGAATTTCCTTTCCTGGATCACACGCAGCAGGGCAGCCTGGATCTCATAGGAAAGGTTAGCCACCTCGTCCAGAAAAAGGGTTCCGCCGTTGGCCAGTTCAAAATGCCCGTCTTTGTCGTTCAGTGCGCCGGTAAAGGCCCCCTTTACATGTCCGAACAGTTCACTGCCGGCAAGTTCTTTGGATAAGGTGCCGCAGTCCAGGGCGATAAATGGTTTATCCCTGCGCTGGCTTTTACTGTGTATGGTGCGGGCAATCACTTCTTTGCCGGTTCCACTTTCCCCATACAATATAACACTGTAGTTGGTCGGGGAAACCAGCTCCACCTGGCGATACAATTCAATGGTAAGCGGGGATTTTCCAATCAGGAATTTGATTTCATCCGGATCTTCGGTTTTCGCTTTTGCTTTAGCCTGAGACGCAATATAGGCGGCGGTTCCATTGATATTGCCGTGCATCGCTTTTTGGATCACCGTCAGTACTTCATCCGGAATGAGGGGTTTGGTTATATAATCAAAAGCCCCGGCTTTAATCACTTCAATAGCAATTTTGATGTCGGAATACCCGGTGATGATGATAACCGGAACCGCCGCATTGAATTTTTTCATGTCCACCAAAACCTCGCGTCCTTCCATATCCCCCAGTCGGAAGTCGCACAGCACCATATCGAATTTTTTCTCGCGGAACAAAGTGATTCCGCGCGTGCCGGTATATACGGCCTCGGTTTCAAATCCTTTGCGCTGCAAATAACGCTCTAAAAGATTACACATGTCTCTGTCGTCGTCAATAATCAGAATTCTCTTCATTCCAATTGGCTTAGATTACAAATATCCCCGAAATACCATATTGTTGTAAACATCCTGCCATAGCAAGCCCATATCGTTGGCCCCGGTGCAACCCAAATTACTACCTAATTTGTAGAAAATTATACTCAGATCATTAAATCTGTAATAGCCTGTTTCTGTGGTAATACTGCCTGAAAAAACACCCTGGCAAGCGAATTGACGGCGTAAAGGTTAAACGCGGAATGAAAGTTATGAGTGAGTGGGTGCGAAAAGACGTGTTGGTTGTGGACGACGAACCGGATATTTGTTTTCTCCTGGAGAATATTCTCCGCAAAAGAAATTTGATCCCTGACTGTGCTTATAACCTGGCCGATGCTTCATTGCGGATAGAAAAAAGACAACCTTACCTGATTTTTCTTGATAACAGTCTCCCGGACGGAAGGGGCATTGATTTTATTCCTTACCTGAAGACCCATTGCCCCAATTCCAAAATCGTTGTGGTAACAGCAAACGACAGCCCTTCCGACCAATATGCTGCCTATCTGCATGGGGCGGATGATTTTTTAAGCAAACCGCTTAGCCTGGAGCGTATCAATGAAACGCTGGATAAAATGATGTTCAGTCCACAGGATTCTCCCACTATGTAGAATATATTCCCAATGGAACCAGGGGTTAATTATCAGCGCGGCCTTTTTATTCGTAGCTTAGACTGGCAACTTTATGCGGGCATGTTTTGTATATTTAAGGTTCGACGGGTATAATTCTTCATTCATTCAATAAATCAATCATCATGGGAAATCTGCTGTACATCATTGCCGTTATTCTGGTCATTGCCTGGGCCATCGGTTTCCTGGGCTATCATGCAGGCGGGATAATTCACATTCTTCTGGTCATTGCCATTGTTTTGGTATTGCTGAAAGTGATTCGCGGATCTTCGGACTGATTGAATGATCCTGGGTTGCAGGCGGTACGGTTACTTTACACAGGTATGGTAACCGTTTTTTTTTGAAGATTAACGAATGGACTACATGAATTGGTGCACTTGTTGTACCTATGAAAGGGTAAATCAATTCTTATGATTGCGTCCATTGTTCATAAAACGCCCGGGATTATTCTGGATAAATTAGGGCGCCTGTTAAATGCCCTGCAAACGGTTAAGGATAATTATGAACAAACGGCGCTCCGGGTACAGAATAAACAGTTGCGCATTTCCCTGCTGGGTCTGGCCCAGGAGAGCAAACAGTATGCGAATGAACTGATAGCCCATATTGAAACCCTGGGTGGTAAAATGAATGATCATTTCAAGGGGGACTTCAACCGGATGGTTCCAAACCAGGATCATTTTTACGTCGTAGGCGGTGAGGCAGATCTGAGGGAAATGAATCTGGGTGAACAATTATTAATGAATGCATACAGGGAGGTATTGAACGAACCTTTTTTATACGATAATATCCGGCGCATCATCCGTTATCAGCAAAATGGGCTGATGCATTGTTTTTCCCAATTGAAGATCCTGTATGCGACCATCATTAAAACGACCATCGGTTCCTGATGCCAGGCCGGGAATCCTTTCGGGATAAAAAATAAAATTTGATTTTAAGGAATGTTTGGGCGTTAACCGTGAATTCTGGCAAGAATTTAGTTTATATAAATTGGCAGGCAAATTGATCTAAACTTTAAAAAGACAAACATGAATACTTCTAAAATTTTATTGGGATTTGTAGTCGGTACCGCGGTCGGTGCAGCGCTGGGCATTTTATTCGCACCGGATAAAGGGGAAGAAACCAGGCGGAAAATCGCTGAAAAGGGTAATGATGTGGCCGGATCCATCAAGGAAAAATTTTCCGGTTTGGTGGATGATGTCAAGGATAAATTTTCCGGAATAAAATCCGACGCAGAAGACGTGGCCGAAAAAGGTTATACCGCCTACAACCGCAGCAAATCGGAAATCAACTCTTTCTAAAATGGACAATGGACAAGGGACAAGGGACAAGGGACAATGAGGACTTTTTATTGTCAATTGTCCTTTGTCAATTTAATCAGTATTTTGTCAGTTCGGGATTTACCTGATCAATATAGGCCAGGATCCCGCCACTCAGATTATACAGGTTCTTAAATCCGAATTTCTCTTCCAGCTCGCGGATGGCTTTGCTGCTTCTGCTGCCCATTTTACAATAGAAAACCACATCCAGGTCTTTCGAGATCCGGTCCGCCTGTTCCGAAATGCCGGCCAGCGGCATCAGTTCGCCGCCGATCTCGGAGATTTCATATTCAAAGGGCTCCCGAACATCAATGAGTTGAAATTTTTTTCCTTTTACCTGCCAGTCGTACAATTCTTTGGCGGTAATTTCTTTGATGGGTTTTTCCTCTACTGCGCGCATACCGCAGAATTGCTCATAATCAATCAGCTTCGTTATCGTTGGATTATTCCCGTTCACGGGATTATCGGTCCTGCGTTTGATATTATAAGTACGGCTTTCAAAATTCAGGGCATCGAATGTAAAGAACCGGCCGGAAAGTGGTTCTCCCACGCCCGTGATAACCTTTATCACTTCCAGCGCCTGCAGGCTTCCGATGATTCCAGGCAATACGCCCAAAACACCTCCTTCTGCGCAACTCGGTACCAGGCCGGGCGGGGGAGGAACGGGGTAAAGATCCCGGTAATTAGGACCCCTTTCGCCCCTGGCATTCACATAATTAAAAACAGATACCTGCCCATCGAACTGAAAAATGGATGCATACACATTGGGCTTATCCAGTAAAAGGCAGGCATCATTGACCAGGTAACGGGTGGGGAAATTATCGGTTCCGTCCGCTATCACATCGTATTCCCGGAAAATATCCAGTGCGTTTTCCGAATTCAGATGGGTATTGTAAAGATTGAACCGGACGTGCGGATTGAGGGCCTCCAGGCGCCGTTTTGCCGCTTCCACTTTGGGTTTCCCGATTTCATGTATATCAAACAATACCTGGCGCTGGAGGTTGCTGTCGTCTACTTCATCAAAGTCAATGATCCCGATGGTGCCGACGCCGGCAGCCGTGAGATAAAGCAGGGCGGGACTTCCCAGACCGCCGCATCCGATGATCATTACCCTGGATGCTTTGAGCTTTTTCTGGGCCTCTTCACCAAAACCAGGGATGATCATGTGCCTGTTATATCTGGCCCTTTCTTCTTTTGTAAATCTTATGTCTTCTGTTTCCATGATGTAAAGATTAAGCGATGAGGCCGCCGGCTATGGCAGGCACGATACTGACCACGGTGGACTCATTCACTGCCGTGTTTTCCTGCTGGAGATCCCGGATATCGTCATCTCCTGCAAAAATGTTCACGAAGGAGCGCACTTTTCCCTGGTCATCCAGTAAATGTTTTTTCAGATCGGGGAAATTCCGCGTGAGCACCTGAATGATTTCCCCAATGGTTTTGGCGGATACCTGAAGTTTTGCGGTTTGATTGGTGAATTTGCGTAATGGTGTTGGAATGATAACGGTTGCCATTTGATTATATGGATTGTTTAAATTGAACGGGTGATAATTCTTCTTCTTCAAAGCGGGCATCCTCGCCAAGGCGCCATGAACGGATATGGTCTGTTTCTCCCTGCAACACCGAAATGATGATATAAGAGAAATAGGGCTGTGCGGCAACACGGTCATGTTCAGAGGGAATGGCCGGATGGTTCGGATGAGAATGATAAATGCCCAGCAACAAAAGATCTTTCTCCACGGCATATCGCTCGCCCAGCAGATAGTCTTTTGCACTGATTTCAAACCGCCGCCGTTTGTCGCCGGCTTTCGAATTAGCCACTTCAGCGATTTCCTGAATAAGGCGGGTTCCTGCTGCGGTTTCGATTCCGTACAAAAAACCACAACATTCATCGGGAAATATTCTGCGGGCATGGTCCAGCATCAGGCCGGCGGGTATGGGTTGAAAACTGATCATGAAAATATTTTTTTTAATATGTCGCCGTACTTATCGCCATTGTCCGGCAGAACGGTTACCACTACGCCTTTTTCCAGTTCCGAAGCCACCCGGATGGCACCCACCAGATTAGCGGCCGAAGAAGGGCTGAGCAGGAGCCCTTCCTGCTCTTTGGCTTTCAGGATCATCTCCCAGGACTCCTCGGTTCCTATTTCCAGGTTTTTGTCCGCCAGACCGGGATCATAGATTTCGGGAACAATAGCGGTATCGAGATGCTTCCATCCTTCCAGTCCGTGCAATGGGTTATCGGGCTGAAGTGAAATAAGCTGTATTCCGGGATTGAATTTTTTTAGTCTTCTGCCGGTACCGGTAAACGTGCCGGTAGTGCCCAGGCCTGCTACAAAATGCGTTATATCCGGAAGTTCTTTCAGAATTTCCACGGCCGTGCCATGGTAGTGGGCTTTCCAGTTGTTCTCATTTTTATACTGGTCGGCATAAAAATAAAGATTCGGGTGTTCTCCGGCCATAGATAGCGCCACTTCCTGGGCGCCGTCTGTTCCTTCGAAGCGGGAAGTGAGGATCAGTTTAGCGCCCAGAGATCGTAAAATTTCCTTTCTCGCTGTAGAAGCATTTTCAGGGAGACAAAGCGTAACGGGAATACCCAGGGATCTGCCTATCCTGGCGTAGGCTATGCCGGTATTTCCACTGGTAGCATCCAGCAGGATTTTGCCGGGGGTCAGCAGGCCCTTCTGCAGGGCATCGCGGAAAATGGCATAGGCAGCCCGGGCCTTGACGCTGCCGGACAACTGCATCCATTCCTGTTTGGCAAAGACGGAAACCTGTTTCTTCCGGAACAGGTTACGCACTTCAAACAGGGGTGTATTCCCGATCTGTGACTGCAGGGCAGCCAGTTTTTCGGGCATTCCGGGGATGACCAAAGACGATGAATCAGGCATGTCGTAAAAATAAAAAAGCTCCACATGGGTGGAGCTTCTGTATAATTTGTCGTTTTTTTTGTTTACGTAAGCTTATCCTCCACCCGATATATCCGGCGTTCGGCACAACAACAACAACAGGTAAAGAGGGTAAACTGGTTCATTCAGGCCCAAAGTTAACTGTTTTGTTTAAATTAAAAAGGGAAAATTACTTCAATAACCCATCCACGGTAATGGCAACATAGTACAGGCCTCCGATGGTCGG
>DASRLM010000264.1:0-6354 GCA_035648455.1 Puia sp.
TATGCGGAATTTGACGGCGGTCAGTTAATTCTTCAGTCCTATGACCCAGCCCTTAACCTGAAAATCGTCCGGCTTTGAAAAAATTTGTTTCCTCCGTCATTTTAAGCTGGATGCTGGCTTCCGCATCGGGGCAGGTGGAAAACCCGGAACTGAAGGCCCGGTTTGTGCCCGGCAGTTTCACCGATTTTGAGGTGGACAATCTGGGTAATATGTATGTGTTGAATGGCGACAACCAACTGAAAAAACTGAGTGCGGCCGGGGATTCCCTGGCTGTATTCAACGACGTTCGCCGGTACGGTAAAATATCCTATATCGACGTGACCAATCCGCTCAAAATACTGCTGTACTATGGGGAATTCGGAACCGTGGTCATGCTCGACCGGTTTTTAAATAACATCAACAGCATCGACCTCAGGAAATTTAATTTTTTCCAGGTCAGGAGCATTGGTCTCGCTTACGATAATAATATCTGGCTCTATGATGAACTGGACGGAAAGCTGAAAAAAATCAGCGACGACGGCAGCCTGCTCCTGGAAACCACCGATATCCGCCAGCTCACGGATTCAGTTCCGGAGGTGGACATGCTGACGGACCAGGGTGGATTGGTTTATTTGTATGATTCCCTGAAAGGGGTTTTTATTTTTGATCATTACGGCGGATTTCAAAAATCCATTCCCCTGAAAAACTGGCAGCATTTTACGGTGATCGACAATGCCATCCTGGGTTGGGAAGGCAGTTATTTTTTCAAATACACGGTCAAAACAGGGGAGCAGCAGAAGCAGGAGATACCCGCTTATTGTTTACCGGCAATTAAAATGGAAGTGAGGCCGGAAAGTATTTATGTTTTGAAAACAGACGGCATTCATGTTTATAAGAATTGATATTTTATGAATGGATTCTGGAACCGGCTGATTTTTGATAACCCGGTCAAAAGCTTTTTGTTCGTAGTGATTGCCATAGGCACCGCGCTGTTGATCAAACGGATCATGTCGCGGTATATCGCGGGCCAATTATACCGGCTCGCGAGCACCCTGGATCCGGGGATCGACAAGAAGCCATTTGTGAAACTGATGCTTGCGCCAGTGGAAACTTTCCTGGTGACCTTTATTTCCATCGCGGCCATTGAGAAACTCCGTTTTCCCGGAGCACTGGAATTTGAAATTTATGAGGTTTCTTCCAGGGTGATCATTCATTCAGTGGCCAAAACCGTGCTCATTGCCATGTTTATCTGGCTGCTGCTGCGCATCATCGATTTCGTGGCCCTGCTGCTGAAAAGGAAATCCCTTGCCTCCGGTGGCCAGAAGGACCAGCAGATGGTGGTTTTTTTCCGGGACTTTCTAAAAGTGATCCTGGTGATCATCGGCATACTGATGATCTTCAGCATTTCTTTTGGGTTTGAAGTGAGTAAGCTCTGGACGGGTCTGGGTATCGCCGGCGCCGCCCTCGCCCTGGCCACTAAGGAAAGTATTGAGAACCTGATCGCTTCCTTTATCATCTTTTTCGATAAACCGTTTCAAACGGGGGATGTATTGAAAGTATCCAACGTCACCGGCACGGTAGAAAAAATAGGTCTTCGCAGTACGCGGATCAGAACGGATCAGAAAACTTATGTAACGGTTCCCAATAAACAGATGGTAGACAGCATCGTGGACAACCAAACACTCCGCACCCAGAGAAAAGCGGAAATACGCCTTCAGCTGGATTCTTCAACCCCGCCCGATATTATTCAACAATTCATTGACGAAAGCCGGAATTTGCTGAATAAAACCTATATCGACAATCCGACCGTTTACCTGGTCGATATTTCCGGAACGGCATTTCAGCTGAACATTGATTATTTTACCCCGCCCATTACAGTGGCCGATTTCAACGGCATCAAGCAAAAAGTGAACCTCGAAATTTTGAAATTACTGGAAACGCTGAAGATCCCGCTTTCCGGGACAAGTACAACGGTGAAGATTGTAGGTGAAGGGAAATTGAAAATTTGAAAATGTGCTAATTTGAAAATGCAAGGCAAACATTTAGAACATGGCCAATTTCATTTTCAAATTAGCACATTTTCAAATTATCTCAGCATGGCCTTCATTTCCAGCAAAAACCCCCTGATCTGCCCGAGTTTTTTGATGGTCTCGAATTTCTCTTCCGCTTTATTGTTCTTTTTCAGAAAATCCTTGGCGCCTTCAATGGTGTATTTGCGTTGACGGAGCAGGTGATAGATCAGGTGCAGGTTTTTTATATCCACGGGGCGGAAATACCGGTCCCCCTTTTTGTTTTTTTTTGGCTGAAGGATGCTGAACTCGGTTTCCCAGAAACGCAGGAGGGACTGGTTCACCCGAAACATCCCAGACACCTCTCCCATGGTATAATACTGTTTGCTGAAAAGCTGTTCGTCATCCGGAATCTGGATAAGATCCGCCTCTTCGGCAATCTGACGGATTGATTTTCTTCCCCGGCCGGATTTAATTTTCAGTAAGGGGGTAGCGGGTCTGCCGTTTGATACGGCTTTCTCGGGAGCAGCACCGGATTCGCGTTCTTCCGGATGTTTCAGCTTTTTGATCCTTACCCCGATATTCACGGGAGGATCCTCCTTAATGATCTGGGGTTCCTGAAGAATAGGCGTTTCTTCAACAAATTTCATTGAGATTTGGGAGAAGGTATCCATGGTTGTACCAAAAATAACAAAAACTATTCCGAAACAAACTAAAGTCTCCTGAAAAATCTAATCGAAGCTCTGGTTACTGGCGGAAGCCAGTTTCAGCAGCCTGTCGTATTGTTCCGGTGTAATGTCATTATAAAAATAATACACCGGATCCACTGGTTCTCCATTGCGATGAACTTCGTAGTGGCAGTGGGGTCCGGTACTTTTTCCGGTGCTTCCTACCCAGCCGATAATTTCTCCGCGTTTCACTTTTTCTCCGGAATGCACTTTGATGCGGAACATGTGGCCGAATAACGTAGAATATCCGTATCCATTATGGATCACTACATTGTTGCCATAACCGTTTCCGGTATTGCCTGCCGTTTCCACCGTACCATTGGCCGTGGCATAGATGGGGGTACCCAGCGGGGCGGCGAAATCGAGCCCGGCGTGAAATTTAGTGGTCTTATACACAGGATCCACGCGATACCCGAATCCGGAAGCGATCCGTTTCAGGTCCTTATTGCTTACGGGTTGGATGGCCGGCGTACAGGCCAGCAGTTGTTCCTTGTTTTTGATAAAACCGTTGATGTCGTTGTAGGATTTCGACTGGGCATTTATCCTGGAACCCAGGTTGTTGAGGGAAGCGGCAATCGAAGAGGCCAGGTTTTCCTGATCCATTCCCTGTACCAACCGGATTTCCTGTGCCTTTGCCAGATTTTTTGCCCTGGCGCTGTCCGGTATTGGGTTGGCCTCAAAAATGGCCCGGTATACTTCGTTGTCGCGCTTTTCGAGACCGCCAATCTGCTCCTGCATTTTTTTTACCTGCTCATTCAATACAAAATAATTGTCCTTCAACGCCTCATTGGCCTGCATCAGTCGCTTTTCATTGGCAGAGGGGAAATACCGGTAGGCCATGGATACGAGGATCAGGGCCGTAACGATGGAAGCAGATATAAATCCCAATATACGCAACAGCGTAACACGAAGCGGAGTCTCGAGTTTTTCGTACCTGAGGGTATTGGTATTATAGTAATATTTGATCTTTTTCATGCAGTACCGGAGTACACCCAGTCGGTTTACGAAAATGATTGATGTACCTTTGCAGCGCCTGATTAATAACGCAATTGTACAATTTATTATCCTTTTATAAACCTACAACCAAAAGATAGTCTGTAAAATATGATGGTAAGCGCTGAGATAAGGGACAAATTTCTGGATTTTTTCAGATCCAGGGGGCATGTTATTGTTCCCTCTGCCCCGATTGTGGTGCAGCACGACCCGACCTTGCTTTTCACCAATGCCGGCATGAACCAGTTTAAAGATTACTTCCTCGGCAATAAAACTGCACCCCATTCGCGGGTTGCGGATACCCAGAAATGCCTGAGGGTTAGCGGAAAACACAATGATCTGGAAGAAGTTGGGGTGGATACGTATCACCATACCATGTTTGAAATGCTGGGCAACTGGAGCTTTGGCGATTACTTCAAGAAGGAGGCCGTAGCCTGGAGCTGGGAATTGCTTACCGGAATTTTTGGGATCCCGGTTGACCGGATCTACATCACCATATTCGGTGGTGATAACGCAGAAAATCTGGCCGCAGATGAAGAAACCCTGTCCGAATGGAAAAAATGGGTGGCAGAGGACCGTATCATTCCGGGCAGCAAAAAGGATAATTTCTGGGAAATGGGAGACACAGGACCCTGCGGACCCAGCACAGAGATCCATGTGGACTGCCGGACGGATCAGGAGCGGCAGGAATATAATGGAAAGGACCTGGTGAACCACGACCATCCGCAGGTGATTGAAATCTGGAACAATGTATTCATCCAATATAACCGAAGCAGATCCGGCCGGCTGGAACCACTGCCCATGAAACATGTGGATACGGGAATGGGATTTGAAAGGCTGGTCAGGGTTTTACAAAATAAACACAGTAATTACGATACCGATATTTTTACGGGCACCATTGCCGCCGTCGAAATCCTTACCGGTAAAACCTATTCGGGTTCAGCCGGCAAAAAAACAGATATTGCTTTCCGCGTGATCGCGGATCATATCCGCGCCATCTGTTTTACCATTGCCGATGGTCAGCTTCCGGCCAATACCGGCGCGGGATATGTGATCCGGAGAATACTCCGTCGTGCCGTTCGCTATTATTATTCCTATCTGGATCATCCCGATCCTTTGTTGTTTAAACTGGTGAAAGTGATCGGTGATCAGTTTGAACACGTATTTCCGGAATTGCATAAACAGGAAGCCTTTGTTGCCCGCGTTATCCGGGAAGAAGAAGAGGCCTTTCTGAGAACGCTGGAAAAAGGATTGAAAATATTTAATGAATATATTGAACAGGGTCTTTCATCTCCCCATGCGGACCGGCAACAAAAAATGATTTCCGGCTCATTTGCTTTTAAGCTGAATGATACCTATGGTTTTCCCATAGATCTTACTTCGCTGATGGCGCGGGAGATCGGCTGGACGGTAGACGCAACGGGTTTTGAAAAAGATCTGCAACAACAGAAGGACCGGTCCCGGTCGGCTACCCTGATGGATACCGGTGATTGGGTTCCTGTACATGAGAGCGGAAAAGAAATTTTTGACGGCTATGCGCATCTCGAAACGGATACCGAAGTGAACCGCTGGCGCAAGGTCAGTACAAAAGGGAAAGAGACCTATCAGCTGGTGCTGAATAAAACGCCGTTTTATGCTGAAAGCGGGGGACAGGCCGGGGACACCGGCATGCTGCATTTTGCCGGTGAAGACATCGCAGTAACCGACACTAAAAAAGAAAACGGGCTGATCGTTCACTATACGGAAACGTTACCGGCCAATATTGAAGGAACCGTTCATGCTTCCGTGCATGCCGCCATAAGAAAGAATACGGAAGTTCATCATACGGCCACCCACCTGCTGCATGCGGCCCTGCGTAAAGTGCTGGGAACGCATGTTGCCCAAAAAGGATCACTGGTGAATGCGGATCATCTTCGGTTTGATTTTTCGCATTTTGCCAGACTGAGCGATCAGGAACTGGCAGCCACAGAACAAATCGTGAACGAAAAAATCAGGGAAAACATTCCGGTCATGATCCGCGAAATGCCCCGGGAGGAAGCTTTGAAAACAGGTGCCATGGCTCTTTTCGGGGAAAAATACGGGGAAGTGGTCAGGGTGGTGATCGTGGATCCGGCGTATTCGGTTGAATTGTGCGGGGGTACCCATGTTGGCCTCACCGGCGAGCTTGGGTTTTTTAAAATCGTATCGGAATCTGCTGTTGCTGCGGGGGTGCGGCGCATCGAAGCGGTAGCGGGTGTTGCCGGCGAACAATATGTTTCCGGTCAGCTTTCGTTGTTACAGGCCATAAAACAACAATTAAAAAATCCGAAGGACCTGCAAAAAAGTATTCAGGACCTTTCGTCGGAAAACACGCAGGTCCGGAAAAAGATGGAATCCATGGAGGCTCTTCAGCTCCAACAGATAAAAAAGGAATTGATTCACGGGGCCGTTCATGAAAAGGGCGCTTCATTTATCGGTTCCGTCCTCGATGGCCTGTCTGGAGAAAGCCTGAGAAAACTGGCCAGTGACCTTCGTCAGGAGATCCCCGATCTGTTGCTGGCTCTTGCCTCTGCTGCAGATGGCAAAGCGCATGTGGCCATTGCCATCGGCGATCAGCTGCTTGCATCTAAAAACCTGGACGCATCCAAGATTATCAGGGAACAGGT
>DASRLM010000265.1:0-3556 GCA_035648455.1 Puia sp.
GCCGGCAGAAAATGTTTTCCGTTGCCTGTCCTGCCCGACCGGGATGCGTTCCCTTTGTCCCCGCACGGGTGCATCCCGCGTTGGTGTCCTCACGTTAAGATCTTCCGCGTTTTCATAATATTTTAGGAAGCGGTCAAATTCCATGGCGGCCACCCGCTTCAAAACTTCTTCCTTACTAACATCAGCAAACTTATCAGCCAGCATGGGAACATAGGTTTCATAGTCCCCGTGACTGATATCCGCCTGCAATAATTTTTCCATAAAATGAAAGAACTGCTTGCGGCAAACATCTTTCCCGGTTGGGACTTCCACCTTACGGAAAGGCACCTGCACGATGCGTTCGATCTGCCGCAATTTTCCAATTTCACGGGAATGGATAATGGAAAGGCAAATACCCGTATTTCCCGCCCGGCCCGTTCTTCCGCTCCGGTGGGTGTATACTTCCACATCATCCGGCAATTCATAATTGATCACATGGGTGATGCCCACTACATCAATACCCCGGGCAGCCACGTCCGTGGCAATCAGGAGTTGCAGGGTTTTTTCCCTGAATTCGCCCATCACCTTATCGCGTTGTTGCTGGGTGAGATCGCCATGCAGGGCATCGATATCATATCCCTCGCGGGTTAATTTTTCGGCAATATTTTGTGCATCGGCCTTGGTTCGGGTAAAGATGATGCCATAAATCCCCGGATTAAAATCGATCAGCCGCTTCAGCGCCTCAAAACGGTGATGTGCATTGGTAATGAAATACTGGTGGTCGACCATTTTATTGGCCGTGTTCGTTTTTCCCACCGTGATCTCATGTGGTTCTTTCATATATTTCCGGCTTACCCGCTTGATCTCCACCGGCATGGTAGCGCTGAACAGCCAGGTGGCATCGCGCTTGGGCGTATTCTTCAGGATGAATTCTATATCGTCCTGAAAACCCATATTCAGCATTTCATCCGCCTCATCCAACACCACATATTTGATTTCTTCCAGGTTAATGGCCTTCCGTTCAATCAGGTCTATCAGGCGGCCGGGTGTGGCCACCACGATGTGTACGCCCCTGCGCAGGTCCCTGATCTGCATGCCGATGGAAGTACCCCCGTAAACGGCCAGCACCTGCACCATGGGCATGAATTTTTTAAAAAGTTCTATCTCACTCACAATCTGGAGGCAAAGCTCCCGGGTTGGGCAGACCACGAGCGCCTGCGGAAACCGTTGCTCCGGATTCAATAGCTGCAACAGGGGAAGCCCGAATGCGGCGGTTTTCCCGGTTCCTGTCTGGGCCAGACCCACGAGGTCTTTCGTACCGCTCAATAAAACAGGAATGGCTTGCTCCTGTATGGGGGTGGGTTGGGTAAATCCAAGTGCCGCAACGGCTTGCAGCAACTCTGCTTTTAAACCTAACCCTTCAAATGTGCTCATACTGTTCAAAAATTTTGCGCAAAGGTACGATTTCTGTGCGAAGAGGCTTTGGGCTTATGTGCTGATGTGAAAATGTGGAAATGTGAAAATGCGTTAAGCAAGCACCCCATTTTCACATCAGCACATTACCCCATTTTCACATTTTCACATCACCACATTATCTCAAAATCCGCTTAATCTTATTCGCATTCTCCATCAGTTCCTTCAGATAGGTATAATTTTCCTTTTCCAGGCAGCTTTTGAATTTTTTCAACTGGGAAATATGTTCATTCAGTACATCCAGTACATTTTCCCGATTCTGCATGAAAATCGGGGCCCACATGGACGGGCTGCTTTTTGCCAGCCGCACGGTACTCTCAAAACCACCACTGGCCAGTTCGAAAATGGCATTTTCTTCCCGCTCCTTTTCCAGTACGGTGTTTGCCAGGGCAAAAGAAGTGATGTGGGAAATGTGGCTGACATAGGCAGCATGCACATCATGACTCCCGGAATCCATATACACCAGCGGCATACCCAACAGGGTATAAATCTTTTCCATGGTGGCTAGCGCAACCGGGGCCGATTTTTCTTTTTCACAGATAACACAGGACCTTCCCCGGAAGGCATCGTGCACGGCTGCTTCCGGTCCGCTGTACTCCGTTCCCCACATGGGATGCGTTGCCACAAACCGGGCGCGCATAGGATGGTTCGCCAAGGCTTCGCAGAGTGCGTGTTTGGTGGAACCGGCGTCTGCCACCAATTGTTTTTCCGTAATCAAATCCATGATGGTTTTCATAACCGGAAGGGTTGCATCCACGGGGATGGCCACATAAATCAAATCACTTTGCTTTACCGCTTCTTCCAGCGGAAGCACTTCATCCACAATACCCAGATCGAGTGCCCGCTGCGCACTGGCTCCGGTGCGGCTCACACCGATCACTTTACCTGCCAGCTGATGGTCTTTCAGGGCCAGACTGAAGGATCCGCTGATCAGACCCACCCCTACAATGGTTACCGTATTAAACATGCTGTGTTGATTTTAATATGCCGGCCTGTCTGATCCGTTCAATACTTTCCCGAATGTTTTCCTCCGATGCGCATAAGCTCACCCGCACATAGTCATCTCCCGCGCTGCCAAAAATACCTCCTGGCGTAATGAATACACGGGCATGGTTTAATACCAGGTCACTCAGCGCATAGCCGTCTTTTATTTTTTCGGGAACCTTTGCCCACACAAACAAACCCGCCTGTTTTTTTGAATACCGGCATCCCAGTTCATCCAGCAGGGCTTCCACCGCCGCCCTTCTTTTCCGGTAAAGGTCACTCACCTGGTTGTACCAGGCTGCCGGAAGAGACAATGCTTTGGCTGCCGCCAGTTGCACCGGAAGAAACATGCCGCTGTCCATGTTGCTTTTGAACCGCAACACTTCGTCTACCCGTTCCCGTGAGGCCATGAGCATGCCCACGCGCCAGCCGGCCATATTGTGCGATTTGCTCAGGGAATTCAGCTCAATCACCTGGTCCTTTGCACCGTCCACCCGAAGCATGCTGAGGGGCTCCTCATTCAGGATAAAACTATACGGATTATCATGGATCAGTAAAATCCGGTTTGCCGCCGCAAAAGCAACCAGGTTTTCGAATAGTTTTTTATCGGGCAATTGTCCCGTTGGCATTTGCGGATAATTCACAAACATCAGCACCCCATCCTGGCCCGCTCTTTTTTTTGCCAGCAGGTTTTTCAATTCTCCAAAGTCGGGCAACCAGTTATTTTTTTCTGTCAGATGATAGGGTGTTACACTGCCCCCGGCCAGGGCAGCGGCACTGCGGTAGGTGGGGTAACCCGGATTGGGAATAAGCACCGTATCTCCGGGATTGATATAGGTCATACAGATGTGCATGATGCCTTCCTTGGAACCGGCCAGAGGCAGGATCTCCTGTTCCGGATCCAAATCCACGCCGTACCATTGCTTATACCAGGCAGACATCGCCTTTCTGAGTACCGGTGAGCCCTTGTAACTCTGGTAACTGTGCGCGTTGGGCTTCATGCTTTCCTCGTTCAAAACGCGGATCACGTCGGGATGCGGAGGCTGGTCAGGACTTCCGATGCCCAGACTGATGATGTTTTTTCCCTCCCGGTTGAGTTGTTCGATTTCCCGCAATTTGC
>DASRLM010000266.1:0-8537 GCA_035648455.1 Puia sp.
TGCATAGTCCCTGCGATTAGGATCTACTGTGCCGGGAATAACTATTTTCAGGTAATCCTTTTTTTCACGGATACCTGCTTGCGGCGCTGCAAAAAAACGGGAGGGGATGAATTGACAACTGGTGCCGGGGAAATTTTGATGGAAAATATCGATCATCCCTGGAGATAGTACCCTGTAATGCCCGACGCGCCGATGAAAAAACAACTTTGCCAGTGATTCCGTAAGATCCCTCAGGTTTCTGGCCTTATATTTCCGATATTCATTGACGGCGTGAATGGATAAGCTGATGTAAAGCTCCGGCAGACGCACAAGCCCCATCGCAAAATACAACATGTTGTTGTCGAGCGTGCTGATATGGAAATGCGTAATACCGTTACGCCTGGCAAAGTGAAGGGCATCCCGGATGAATATTCTATTGGAAACAGTGGCTGATTGCCTGACAAAAACCGTATTCTTCCATTTGATTTCCCCCGGGGTTCTGCAGATATTCTGATAGGTCATTTCTCTAAGAAAAACAGTGACTTTTTCAAAATAAAGTGCTGCCAGGTCCAATATGGCCGGCAGTGTTTCATGATGGGTGGTTTCATAAATGAGAAGTCGCGCTGGCATCTGATATGGAAGGTATGTAATTTAATATTTAAACTCAGCTATACGGCGTAATCCGGTTGCCCGGTGATGATGAATAATGCCGGATTCACCTGTGCTCGTTATATACGTTTGCAGGCAAAGCCTGTTGCAATAATTTAATTTCATTTTTTTGCAGGCATGGAAAATCAATAGTTCGCACCGCCTCCTGCAATTGCTCTTTTGTCCGGATGCCAACAACAGCGGAAGTGATGGCGGGCTGTTGCAGTACAAACCAGAGGGCCGTTTGCGCCGGCCTTCTTTTTTCATCCGACAATTCCCGGATGGCATCAGCCGCCAGCTTTACCTGTTCTGCCGAATAATTTAAATAAGGGGCCGCAGGTTTTGAAACCAGCAAACCCGAGGCCACGGAGCCACGGGCCAATACCCCAATCTGTTTTTTGTGCAGCAGGTCCAGCATGCTTTCTTCCGGCCGCCTGTCCAGCAGACTGTATTGCATCATCACACTGACTATCCCCGAGCGGTCAATATATTCGCGGATCACATTCGGACGAATAGAAGAAATTCCATAATAACGGATCTTCCCCTGCGCCCTGAGTAGTTCAAACGCCCCGATGGTTTCGTCCATCGGATCACTGATCGTTCCCCCATGCAGCTGATACAAATCAATATAATCCGTTTGCAGGCGCCGCAAACTATTCTCCGCCATCTGCAGGATGTATTTCTTTGACGGGTTCCAGTCCCAGCCGCTGCCATCAGGCCGCCATTGATTTCCGGCCTTGCTGGCGATGATCACTTTATCCCGCATACCGCGGAATGCCCTGCCAACCATCTCTTCGTTAAGGCCCTTCTGATATAAATCGGCGGTGTCAAAATAATTGATCCCCAGGTTCAGGGCCTCTTGCAGGATCTGCTCAGAAACAGGATCGGCGGGGTCGAGTGACATACAACCGAATCCAATCCGGCTGATGTTTAAGGCAGACTTTCCCAGTAGACGGTATTCCATAAAATAGAATTAAGAAACCGAAAAGTTAAACTTTTAATGGCGTCTTTAAAAACAGATCGCCTGTTACTTCGGTCAACCGTCAACCGTCAACTGTCATCCAAATTCAGTACCTTCGCGCACCCATGAAGTACATCCGCAATTTTTGTATAATCGCCCATATTGACCACGGAAAATCAACGCTGGCCGATCGGCTTTTGCAGGTGACCCATACCATCAGTGACCGGGACATGATGGAGCAGGTGCTGGACGACATGGATCTCGAAAGGGAGAAGGGAATTACCATTAAAAGTCATGCGATCCAGATCAGTTATACCTATAAAAAACAGGAATATACACTGAATCTGATCGACACCCCCGGACATGTTGATTTCAGCTATGAAGTCAGTCGCGCACTGGCTGCCTGCGAAGGCGCCCTGCTGCTGGTGGATGCCTCCCAAGGCATTCAGGCGCAGACCATCTCCAACCTTTACCTCGCCATGAAAAATGACCTGGAGATCATTCCGGTGATCAACAAGATCGATATGGATGGCGCCATGGTGGAAGAAGTGACGGACCAGATCATTGAACTGATTGGTTGCAAAAAAGAAGATATCCTGCTGGCCAGTGCCCGTACCGGTGTTGGCGTGGATGGCATTCTCGAGGCCATTGTGGAACGCATTCCGCCGCCCGAAGGCAATCCGGATATTCCGCTGCAGGCCCTGGTGTTCGACAGCGTGTTTAATTCTTTCCGCGGCATCATCGTTTATTACCGCATCCTGAACGGCGTATTGAGAAAGGGCGACGGGATCAAATTTGTCTCTACCGGATTAAACTACACGGCAGATGAAATCGGTATTTTGAAAATGGGACTTGTACCCAAACCCGAACTTCGCGCCGGAGATGTGGGTTACATCATCACCGGAATCAAGGTTGCCAAAGAGGTAAAAGTAGGAGATACGATTACCCTGACTTCCAATCCCAATCCGCAGATGATCCAGGGATTTGAAGAGGTGAAACCGATGGTATTTGCCGGCATCTTTCCAATCAATACGGAAGATTTCGAAGAACTCCGCGAATGCATGGATAAACTGCAACTGAATGACGCTTCGCTCACTTATGAGCTCGAAACTTCCCAGGCCCTTGGATTTGGATTCCGATGCGGGTTCCTGGGTATGCTCCACATGGAGATCATCCAGGAGAGGCTGGAACGCGAATTCAACCAGACCGTGATCACTACGGTGCCCAACGTGAGTTTTATTGCCCACACCAGTAACGGCGAAACAATCCAGGTGAATAATCCCACCGAAATGCCGGATCCAACCAGAACAGACCGGATCGAAGAACCCTATATCAAATCCCAGATCATTACCAAACCGGAGTATATCGGGAATATCATTACTTTATGCTTAGGTAAACGCGGTATTTTGCTGGATCAGAACTACTTAACACCCACACGTGTTGAACTTCATTTCGAATTACCCCTCACAGAAATCGTTTTTGATTTTTATGACAAGTTAAAGAGCCAGACCCGCGGGTACGCTTCCTTCGATTATCATCCCATTGGTTATCGCGACAGCGACATTGTGAAAATGGATATCCTGCTGAACGGCGACAAAGTAGATGCCCTGAGCGCCCTGATCCACCGGGGACGGGCACAGGAATTCGGCCGTAAACTTTGTGAAAAACTAAAAGAACTCTTACCGCGGCAGCAATTCCAGATCGCCATTCAGGCGGCCATCGGCTCCAAAGTGGTTGCCCGGGAAACCATCAGCGCCCTGAGAAAAGACGTCACCGCCAAATGTTACGGAGGGGATATTTCGCGCAAGCGCAAACTCCTGGAAAAACAAAAAGAAGGAAAGAAACGCATGCGCCAGATCGGCAACGTGGAAATTCCGCAGGAAGCGTTTTTGGCGGTGTTGAAACTGGATGAGTGAGTTACCTCTTCTTCTTCCTATTTTCCTCCGATTGATTCTTCAGCTTATTCTCATCAATGCCACCGGCGTCATTCAGGATTTTCTGATCCTGCGGATACTGGCCGTCTTTCAGCACGGTATTGAACACTTTTACTACATGCAGCCACTGACCATTCTGCCAGCGGAACCCTTCATAGTCACCGTCCGGAACATAACTGTCTTTTCGCGATGGCTCATTGGATTGCGACACAAGATGATCGAATATGATCATGTCCAGCGTGGAATCATAGTTGAACGTGGTGCCCGCTTCCTTGCTGTATTCAATGTGAAAGCGGACCGGCATTATTTTGGCGGCTTTGGCGGAATCATCTTTAAATGAAAAATAGGGACCTCCGAAAACGGGCTCGCCATTGTTGTTGAATGTCAGGATTTCCATCCACTTTTTATTGCTGCTGATGTTGTAACTGTCAAATCCGAGCAGCGTATAGATATTTTTCCCCTGGAATGATTTCTCAACGATCCGGTAATAAATCGCACCGATCCAGTTGGCAGCGGTCCGGATGGAATCATCCGGTTTGACGGCAAACATGGATACGTCATGCAGCGGAATGAGTTTGAGCGAACCATCTGCGGTTCTTTTCTGAATCGCGCCCCGCTGCAGATAAATAAATTCATCTTTTTTTACCTGCCATGTGAACAGACGGAAACTGGTGTCGGGTGCGTATAATCTGGAAATGGTTTGCAGGGAGTCGAACGGATAGAAAAAGGAATTCGGTATTTTCAATGCCCTCACCAGCGACCGGATGAAAAAACTGTCGGCACGGAACCGCTGGTTGGCTTCGGGTGCACTCACAATGTCATCGGCGTAACGCATCAGCGAATCCTGATGGAGGTCAAATATCGCTTTTTCAGCGGCTGAAAGATGCTGGGCCAATGCTGCCCGGGTTGTTAAGGAAAATATAAAAAGAAGATAAAAGAATTTTTTCGGGATGCTGGACATGGTGTAGAATTCGTGGTACTAAATTACAAGGAAGATCACGAACTCCCGGTTAACGCCGGAATTCTTTGAAAATTTTATGATTTGCGGAGGGCAAGGGCAAATTCATTAAGATCCTGGAAATGAAGATCAACGGATTCATGGGGAAATGGCATTTCCGGACAGGTTGTTCGGAGAAATACCGTAACCATGCCGGCATTTCTGCCAAATCCCATGTCGCTGATGTTGTTGCCAACCATAATGGACCGGGTCAGGTCGATCTCCGGGAAATCCAGCGCAGCCTGAAGGGCCATCCCGGGATTGGGCTTGCGGCAGGCACTTTCCGCATGCATGTCCACACAATAATAGATCCGGTCGATCCGGCCGCCTTTTTGTTCCACACCCAATAACATCTGCCCGTGAATATGGTGCAGGTCGGCCTCGGTCATCAATCCCCGTGTAATGCCTCTTTGATTGGTAGCCAGGATCACCCGTTGAAATTGCGTGTTGAAAAAAGCAATGTTTTCCGGTGCATCGGGATAGAAGGTAAACTCCGCCCAGTTCCTGACATAATTTCCAGGACGTTCATAATTGATCACGCCATCCCGGTCCAGGAAAAGCGTCCAGTGCCTGTCTATCTTACCCAGGTTGAATGACATCAGGAGATGTGTTGAATCAATTCTGTTTGTGCGCGCCGGTAATCTTCCGGAATGCCGATGTCGATAAAATACGCATCCGAAACCAATCCATAAATTTTTCCGTCCCGGTATTCTTTTTCAAGATAGTCCTTCTCCAGGGAAAATACCGGCGGAAAGTTTTTCTTTAAAAAGCGTTCCGTGTTTAATGCATATATGCCGCCATTGATGAGCCCAGACTCCATGTGTTTTTTTTCACTGAACCCGGTGATGAGGTGCTGCGCGTTCTGACTTACCACACCATACCGGTCAAACCGCTTCATGGGTTTTAACGACAGGGTGCAGTCCGCCTGATGCTCCCCGTGAAAGTCAGCCAGCAGTCGCAGGTTCACACCGAAAAATGTATCCGCATTCATCACCAGTGCATCCGTTCTGTTTACCTGACTGCAGGCCAGGTGAATGGCACCGCCGGTACCCAGGGGTTCCCGTTCCACAGAAAATAGACATTCCGTTTCCGGTAACAGATTACGGATAAAATCTTCGACCAGTTTCGTTTTGTAGCCCAGTGCAAAAATGAACCGCCGTATGCCCTGTTTTTTCGCATCCCGGATCAGGTATTCCAAAAATGGTTTTCCCGCAACCGGCGCTAGACATTTCGGAAGATCCGGAACGGCGGATTTAAGCCGTGTACCCAAACCACCGGCAAGAACAATGGCCTCCCGAATCATGCTGCAGAATGGTTAGGATTTAAAAAATTCTTTTTCCACCAGTTCACAAACGATATGTCCCAGTAATATGTGCGACTCCTGAATGCGCGGCGTGTCCCCGGATGGAACATTAAATAAATGATCGCTGATGGTTTTCATTTTGCCACCGGACTCCCCGGTGAACCCAACGGTGATGACGCCTTTTTCACGCGCCGCTTCGAATGCACGGACAATATTTGCGGAATTTCCAGAAGTAGACAGGCCCACGAGGATGTCCCCGCGATGGGCGATGCCCCTGATCAGCCGGGCATAGATTTCATCAAAACTATAATCATTGGCCACGGCGGTGAGGTAAGAGGTGTTGCAATGCAATGCCTCTGCGGGCAGCGCCAGCCGGTCCTTGTAAAACCTGCCCGAAAATTCAGCCGCCAGATGCTGGGCATCCGCGGCACTGCCGCCATTGCCGGCAAAATAGATCCGGTTGCCCGACCGGAATGCTTTGACCATTTCATCCACCACGCGGGCCGTGGTTTTCAGCAGATTTTCATCCGCCAGCAACCTTTGCTTGACGGAAATGGATGCGGAAATAATCTTTTTAATATCCTCCTGCATGGTATAAAATTTTAAATGGTCCAGGTGCTGAGCCCGTGATCGACGAACTGATAAGATTTACAATGACCACCAAACGTAATGAGCTTTTCCATCACTTTATATTTGGTATTTCCCGGGCAATAGAAGATCATAAAGCCGCCACCGCCGGCGCCGGAAATTTTTCCGCCTGTTGCCCCTGCCTGTTTTGCTGCGTGGTATATATCTTCCATCCGGTCGTTCGAAATGCCTTCCGCCATTCTCCGTTTCTGCTCAAATCCGAAATCCAGGATTTCACCGATCTCCTGCAGGTGTCCGAGCAGCAGGGCCTCCTTCATGCGCAGGGACTGTTGTTTCAACTGATGCATGGCCTCAATGGAGGATCCCTTTTTATCAATCACATTCTGGCTTTGTTTGGCAATGATTTTTGCTGATTCGCGGCTGGTTGCCGTATAATACAATACCAGGTTATTCTCCAGCTCAAATAAATAGCGCTGTTTGATGCGCAGTGGATTCACGATCACTTTATCGTCCCCAAAGAATTCCATGAAATTCACGCCGCCGAATGTTGCGGCGTACTGATCCTGTTTTCCACCGGCCATATTCAGATCCTTGCGTTCAATTTCATAGGCCAGCTGCGCAATATCATATTCACCGAGCGGCAGCTTTAGCATTTCGGCGAATGCACCCACCATCGCAACCACAAGGGTGGACGAAGTTCCCAGTCCCGAGCCCGCCGGCGCATCCACAAAAGTGGATAGTTTAAATCCGGAGGAAATGCCTCCATATTGTTTGCGGATGCGGTCATAAACGCCTTTGTGCAGATCCAGCGTGCCATTGAGCTCAACCGGCGAATCTTTTTGGATAACCTGCCTGGACTGGAAGTCGATGGCTTCAAAATGAACTTCATCCTGATCCATCAATTCAATATTGGCATAGGCGTAAAGGGAAACCGTGGCATTGAGGATCGCGCCTCCATAAAGATCACTGTAAGGACTTACATCGGTACCGCCTCCGGCCAGTCCGATGCGCAGCGGTGCTTTACTTCTGTATATCATGGGATAGGCCAAGAATGGTATTTACAAGGTTTTTCCAGGAATATTTTTTCTTCTCCACGCGAAGATGAGGAATAAAATAATCTTCACCTAATTCGTAGAACCGCAGCATCGCATGCGCAATGGATGCGGGTTCCGGCTCCGCTACCAGACCGGTTTTTTCATGGATAACATGGGCAGCGAGACTTCCCACATTACTTACGATCATGGGTTTTTCAAAATGATAGGCGAGGGGTGTAACACCACTTTGGGTGGCATGCCGGTATGGCTGTATAACCGCGTCTGCTGCGCAGAGATAGCTTTGCACCTGACTGTCTGGTATGAAATCGGTTTTAAGGATGAGCAGATCCTCTATGTGCAGCAACGAGATCAGATCCCGGTATATTTTCTGGTCCTCATAATATTCGCCGGCAATCAACAAACGGATACCTGCTTCCCGGATACCCGGTTCGGCCATGGCCCGGAGTAAAATATCCAGTCCTTTGTATTTCCGGATGAACCCGAAAAACAGCATGACTCTTTCACCCGCTTCAATGGGCAGATGATATTGATCCTTCAGTATTTTCCGGGCCTGCTCCCTGGAAATGATTTCACCGAAATTATCATACAGGGGATGAATCACTTTTTCAGCCGGCTTTTGTTTTTCAAATCTTCTCAGGTCCTGCATCACTTCATCACTCATGGTGATGAAAGCATCACAGCTTTTTAAAAAATATCTGGTGAAGGCGACATCGCCCGGGCGCTTTTCATGCGGCAATATATTGTCCGTAATGGCGATGATCTTTGTTTTCCGGTTTTTTCTCACCTGTCTCAAAATCGTGCCCAGCGCAGGGCCCATAAAAGGCAGCCAGTAACGGACGACCAGCAGGTCTGGTGCTTCTTTACGCAATCTTCTGCCAGTGGATAACCAGCTGAGGGGATTGATGGAATTGATCAGGGTGTGGATCTCTATATCTTCCGGAGGAGGATCCGAGGAATATTGTGTTGTTCCCGGAAAAAGAAATCCGGGATACTGCAATGAAAATGAATAAATGGATGCGGTATTTCCTTCTTCTGAAAATGCGCGGCAAAGCCGCTGATCAAAAGTGGCCAG
>DASRLM010000267.1:0-11928 GCA_035648455.1 Puia sp.
CGGAAATCCCTTCCTAAAAGTTCATTTATTAACATTAAAGAAAACAGTTTCCCCGCTCTTGTCAGCGTATTGACAATCTAAACGAACCTCTGCATCGTACATTTGTTATTTAAATGCAAGCCATGAACAAAATCATAAAAACTTCCGGAATTTTACTGCTGGCATTTCTTTTTCAGCAATGCAGTTATTCGCAAACTTCAACCAAAAATAAAACAGTTATGAATGCTTCAAAATCAGGTTCCGATACATCCGGGGTTAACCGGACGGATGCAGAATGGAAGAAAACCCTGCCTGAAGATGTTTATTATGTAGCCCGGTTAAAAGGAACTGAAAGACCATACAGCAGCAAATATGAATTCTCCAAGGACATCGGTACCTACTATTGTGCCGTTTGCGGAAATCCTTTGTTTAAAAGTGATACGAAATTTGAAAGCGGATGCGGCTGGCCGAGTTTTTATGAACCCATCAGCAAGAACAGCATTATTTATGCTGATGACAATACCCTCGGTATGCAAAGAACCGAAGTAATGTGCGGTAAATGCAAGTCACACCTCGGCCACGTGTTTAAAGACGGCCCTCCGCCCACCGGTTTACGCTTTTGCATAAATGGCGTGGTGCTGGATTTTCACAAGGCCCAGGAGGCCCAGAAAAAGTACGACGAAAAAACTGGCGGCTAAAAGCCATACTACGGTCATTCTCCGCTAAACAAATCTCCTGCCTGTTTGCAGAATCAGGGACTAAAGCCTATTTTAGCGACGCTTAAAAGTCCGGTCCCTGGATTTGCCTGTAAAACTGCAAGCGATATGGAGTATTTTAAGAAGCTTTCAATCATCATACCGGCATATAATGAAGCGGCAACCATTCGTCTGATCCTGGACAGGGTGGCGGATGTGGTACTCATCAACGGCATAGAAAAAGAACTGATCCTGGTGAATGACTGCTCCACAGATCAAACGGAAGAAGTGTTGCTGGCCTACCGCAACGAACATCCCCAACTCAACCTTCAATATTTTAAACACGAGGTGAACACGGGAAAGGGCGCGGCCATTCATACCGGTATAAAAAAGGCAACCGGGGAATACCTGGTTATCCAGGACGCGGATCTGGAATACGATCCGGAGGAATACAACCAGCTGCTCATACCCGTGCTCCGGGGTTCCGCAGATGTAGTCTATGGCTCCCGTTTTCTGGGAGGAAAGCCACACCGCATCCTGTTTTATTGGCACTCTATTGGCAATAAAATGCTGACGCGCTTGAGCAATATGATGACCAACCTGAACCTGACCGATATGGAGACCTGTTATAAACTCTGTAAAACCCCCATCATCCAGTCCATTGAACTGAAAGAAAACCGGTTTGGATTTGAACCGGAAATAACCGCCAAACTGTCCCGGATACCCGATATCCGTATTTATGAAGTGGGTATTTCCTATTATGGCCGTACTTACCAGGAAGGAAAAAAAATAGGCTGGAAAGATGGTTTCCGGGCCATCTATTGCATTTTGAAATACAATCTCTTCCGATGACGAATGCCGGTGCCGGACTGCAATCTGACCCCGCCGGATGGGAGACCCTTGAACTTTTCGCCGATGCCCCGGCGTTTAACCAATGGCTCCTGAACCGGATCCTACCCTTTTGTAAGGGACATGTTCTGGAGGCCGGCAGCGGCATAGGAAATATTTCCGGTCTCTTACTGGATAAACACCTGAAAGTTTCTTTAAGCGATCTTCGCAGCGAATACTGTCTGCACCTGAACAAGCGATTTGCCGCCTGTCCGGATCTGGAGGGTATTTATCAAATGGATCTTTCGCTCCCTGATTTTGAAAACCGGTATCCTGACCTGTTGGGCCGGTTCGACACCGTGGTTGCGCTGAATGTGGTGGAGCACATCAAACAGGATGCGCTGGCCATTCAAAATGCGAAAAAGTTATTGCGGAACAACGGCACCCTGATCGTTCTGGTTCCCGCGGGTAAGTGTTTGTACAATAATTTTGACCGGGAACTGGGCCATTACAAAAGATATTCCCGCAAAACACTGGGCCGTTTACTCCGGGCGGAGAAACTAACCATTACCTGTATGTCTTATTTTAATTTTGCCGGTATCCTGGGATGGTGGTTTTCCGGATCGGTGATGAAGAAAAAGATTATCCCCGGGTCCCAGTTGAATTTATTCAATCAACTGGTTCCTCTTTTCCGTTTCCTTGATCAGCTCGTGGCGCATGCTGCCGGGCTCTCCGTGATAGCGGTGACCACAAAAAATACAACCTGAACATATGCTGGAAATCGAAGCGCATCCGATGCCGGGCGACCGGTTTATTCAGGTTTTGAAATGGGCCGTTTTTTTGCTGGCAGCCCTGTATTTTATCAATTGTTTCACGCCCCTCCGTATTCATTATGATATGCTGCGGTATTTTGCCATTAAAGATTGTCTGGAAACGGGTTGCCCGCCCACTGCCGACCCGCACGATTATCTCCCCTACGGGTATACGGGCCTGTTGCTGGGTTTGTCCAGGCTTGGCATTTTAAAGTCATTTTCCATTGTTTTTGTGAATGGGCTTTACCTGCTGGGGGGATTATATTTTGTGAGAAGGATCTTTGCGTACCTGCATACCTCCCTGTTCCTTTTTGTACTTGTGCTCCTGAACTGGACGATCATCAAATTTTTTACCCATCCCTTGTCTGAACTGCAATATCTTTTCTTTTCGCTGGCGAGCGTTTATGCTTTCCATACCTATACACAGAAAAAAAAGATCATTCATCTGCTGATGGCCTTTGGGCTTGCCGGCCTTGCTTTCCTGACCCGAACGGTGGGTATTGCATTGGTAGCGGCCTTGTGCCTGGGGCTTTTATGGGAGTATCGGAAACAACTGATCAGCCTGATCCGGAATAACAGGATACTCATTACCGTTATACTGGTATGCGCCGCAGGCATCCTTGTATTTTCGAAACAACTCGGACTGGATCATTATACGGGCGTGATGTCCGGTCAATTTAAAGGCGGCGTATATTTTACCGAAATGATCGGGTGGCACCTGAGGGAATGGGGTGAAATTGCGCTGAATGTTTCCGCCGCAAAAGCCATTGGCCGCCTGCCCGCTTCCCTGGTGATCGGGTTGTTTGTGGTGGTGGGCGTTCTCCTGGTTTCCGGCTTTATCTGTATCTGTTTTTTTAAAAAGAACCGAATCCCTTTCATCGTAAAGGGATATCTTTTTTTCTATATCATCCTGATGTTCAACTGGCCCTTTTCAGATCCCCGGTTCTGGGTTCCGGTTCTTCCGCTGATCGCAGCCGTGGTGGCCCAGACATCATTCCATAAAAGCAGATGGTTAAAAGTGCCGCTCATTTTACTGTTTGTTGTTTATACCACATTCGGTATAATTTCCGTGGTCTACATGACCTACACCTCATTGAATAAGGAAGTGCTTGCCAGAACGCAGGCAGCCGGTGTTTACCGGAACGAATATGAAACGCATTTTTTTGGCAGGCCGCTTTCAGACACCGCAACGCGGGTGGATCCTTTTGTGCTGAGTGTGCTGGAAAGATATGACGGGCATTAATATTGATTAACGGTATTGTTCCCCAATAATTTCTGGACGTCCATATAGTTCATCTTTTGAAGCTCAGCCTTCGTCAGTCCTTTCGCGGGTCCGGATACAATCGAATTCCCTACGGTAAGTGTTCCGGGAACAATCACATACCTGAAATCAAAAACGCCTGTCCAGTCCGTTCCGGAAAGCAGCTCCACATTGCCTACACTATAAGTAAGGTTTAAGGCTTCACTGGCATTGAAGATATTCGTTCCGTTATTAGCATCAAGATATTGCAGGTAACCCAGAACAATACCATTATCCAGAATACGCTGGGTTATTGCCTGGGCAGGAATTTCCTGAATAAAATAAGGATTTGAATTGATGCTGGTGTCTGTCATACTGACGGGAATCCAGGAGGAGGTCAAAATGCTATCCGGTCCCGGGGCACCGGCCGCACCGGCAGGTCCAGCGGGACCGGCCGGGCCCACATCACCTTTTTTGCAGCTTAACATGCCAAGTATAATTACCGAAGCCATTAAGAATATCCATTTACTGATTTTCATTTTTTCTTATTTTGATGGTTAATCTCCTGCAAGATACTTTAAATGGCATCCGGAAGATAATTTTGACGGGTTCCGTTTAAAAAATACGGCCGTAACATAAAAGGGTTGCTTCGGCGGCTTGCTTAACACAACATGGGATCAATGAGCCAGTACCTCGTCTATTTTAAACAATACTCCATTGATCGCCATCTGGTTTACGGAAACCACTTTGGCAAAACTGTCATGACCCCTGATCTGTACCTGGGCCGCTATTCCGGACAAATTAAAATACAGCGTGCTGTCGTTCACGGTCTGCAGCGTGCTGCTGTCGGGAATATCATAAGTAAATAAGCGCTGGGGAACTAAATGAGACAGGATCAGGAGTCGCAGGGAATCTGTATTGGCCGTGCTGAGATCCTGCGGAGAGTTGTAACCCAGCTTTCGGAAAGCATCGTTATCGGGTGCAAAAAAGCTGAAGGGACCGGCGGAAGCCAGGTCATTTGTCAGGCTGTCGGGGGCGGCTGTGGCCAGTTGCAGTGCACTGGAAAGTAGACTTAAAGAAGTATCCGCATTTACCAGGTCCAGCAGATTTTTTGCCGGGGGAATCAGCACATTCTGCAAGGCATGTAAAACCCCGTTGGCCGCTCTCAGGTCGCTGGAAATCACCTGCACACCATTTACGAAAAGCCGGTTGGAATCCCCGGACACAAAAACGGAGTCCCCGTTGGCCATAATTATTTTCGATTCCCGGGCGCCGATAAATGAGGAGGCTGTAAGGGCCGCACCGGCAACCGTGTGGTAGAGCACCAGGTTTTTTGCCTGGTCCTGTGAATAAGCGCCAATGGCTGCCTGGCTGATCCCGGCCTGACTAAAGGCGTCATTGGTAGGCACAAAAACGGTAAAGGGCCCGGCACCATTGAAAATCGTATCAAGACCGGCCTGCTGCACTGCCGTTTCAAAATAAGTGGTATTGCTTCCATTGGCCAGGATCCAGGAAACGGTTGAGGTCTTATAATTTATGCTGTTGGGTGTATTTTTATTACAGCTCCAACATCCTGTTCCGGCACACAGCAGCAGAAATATTAAAATTCGGCGATTGCCGGATATTGCTTTCATACCCATAAGCTGTTCTTTATGCAGGCAATTTCCCATGCCTTGCTTCCTATACGAATAAAATGAAACTTCGGTATGCCGGGTAAATAATTTTTATTCCAGCGTATAGCTCACCCTGCCGTCCTTTTCATCCTTCAGGAGGATGCCGATTTCGAGCAATTGCTTTCGGATCCGGTCTGAGGTCTGATAATCTTTTTTGGCCCTGGCCTCTTTCCGGATGTCGATGAGCAGGTCCATAATACCCCCAAGCCGGTCCGGACCGGCTCCGGTTTTATTGGTCAATCCCAATACATCTTCCAGGTAGTTTTTGAACTGGGTCTGGGTATAAGACAGTGTTTCCGGCGAAAGGGTTGTTTTTCCCAGGTCACCGCTCCGGAAAGCGTTGATGTGGTTCACCAGCACGAACATATTGGCCAGGACCTTCGCGGTGTTAAAATCATCATTCATGAAGTCGTCAAATTCCCGGCATAAGGAATTGAACTGGCTTTCGATCTGGGGATTAATGAGTTTCCCGGGATCACTGGTCATCTTCCCGAGATCCACATAGGCATCCCATAAACGGGTCAGTCCTTTTTCCGCTGCCTGCAGGGCCTCGTTGCCAAAGTCCAGGGTACTCCGGTATTGTGTTTGTAAAATGAAGAAGCGGATGGTCATCGGGTGGTAGGCCTGGGCCAGCAAGGGACTGTTTCCGGAAAACATATCGGTTAGCGTGATCACGTTGTTGTAACTCTTGCCCATTTTTCTCCCGTTAATCGTAATCATATTGTTATGCAGCCAGTAACGGGCCGGCACATGATGATTACAGATGGTGCTTTGGGCAATCTCACTTTCGTGGTGGGGGAACATCAGGTCCATGCCGCCACCATGGATATCGAATTCCGTTCCCAGGTATTTGGTACTCATCGCCGAGCACTCGATGTGCCATCCGGGAAATCCTTCTCCCCAGGGGCTGGTCCACCGCATGATATGACCCGGTGATGCCGATTTCCAGAGGGCAAAATCCTGGCGGTTCCGTTTTTCTTCCTGGCTTTCCAGTTCGCGCGTGGTTTCCAGCAGCTCATCCAGTTTTCGTCCGCTGAGTTTCCCGTAGGGGTAATGTTCGGCGTATTTCTTTACATCGAAATAAACCGATCCGTTTACGGTATAGGCATAACCTGCTTCCATGATCTTTTTGATCATATCGATCTGCTCGATGATATGCCCCGTGGCGGCCGGTTCTATGCTGGGTTCCAGGTTATTGAATTGTTTCATTGCCCAGTGGAACAGGTTGCTGTATTTCTGCACCAGCTCCATGGGTTCCATTTTCTCTATCACTGCCTTTTGGGAGATCTTGTCTTCCGCCTCGCGGCCTTCTTCCTCAAAATGACCCGCATCGGTGATGTTGCGTACATACCTCACCTTATAACCCAGATACAGCAGGTAGCGGTAAATCACATCAAAGCTGATAAAGCCCCGGGCATGCCCCAGATGGCTCTCCCCGCTTACCGTGGGGCCGCATACGTACATGCCCACGTGGTTCGGTGTTAACGGAACAAATGCTTCTTTTTGCCTGCTGTAAGAATTATAGACTTTTAAGTTACTCATGCCTTCGCCCAAATATAAACATTTATCGCTTTTCGCCCTGTAGCTGAAGGTCGGCGATCACCGGACGATGATCGGAAAATGGTGACTGTATTATCGTGGCCTGTAATACGTTAAAACGCTTGTCCGGGAAAATATAGTCGATGCGAAGTGTGGGCGATATATTGACGTAGGTTCTTCCGATGCCGAATGATTTGGCAATAAACGCATCCTGGCGATCGCCCTTAATGTGAAAATAAGTATACGAATTTGGAACATCGTTAAAATCTCCACAGAGGATAACCGGGTAAGGACTCGCATCCAGGTGCCTTCTAACGGTATCGGCCTGGTAGCCGCGCAGGCCGAGGGCGTACTTCAGTTTTTTGGCCAGTGAACGGGAAGCCTGCAGCATGCTGTCCTCCGCATTGCGGATGATTTCTACGTCCCGGAAATCTTTTGATTTGAATAGTACCGACTGCAGATGAACGGTGCATAGCCTGATCCGTTTCCCCTGTGCCAGCACATCCGTTTCAATCAGACTTTCCGGATTATCCATGCTGAAGGATCCAAAACTTTGCCGTGATTCCCGGATGATCGGGTATTTGGAAAAAATAATAACTCCGGTTTCATATTTGAATAATTTGTTGTGGAAGTCGCGCGAAAAATAATAATAGGGAAAATGAAGACTGTCGCGGATGTACCGGATATTGGATCTGGAAGAATCGTCCGGCTCATAAAACTCCTGGAAACAGAGAAAGTCGGCGTTCTGTTTGGAAACCAGGTCAAACATGCGCCGGCGATGGCCGGAGGCGCCGGTTTTTTTCGTTATAAATTCATCCCAGCGACGAACATTCCAGGTCATCACCCGAATGGCGTTGGTCTGTTTGGCGGTAAAATCTTTTTTTGCCAGGCTCATGCCAAAGAAAGCATGGATATTCTGCCAGCCGATGAGCAGGGTGAAAAGGGAAATGAGGGACCATCTCCTGGATACGAACAGCCAGAAAAAGAAAAATCCCAGCAGCAGCGAAAGGAACAAGGGGAATATAAAAGCAAGCAGGGAAATGAACCACCATTTATCCGGATGAAGAAAGGCATTACAGCAGGTGAGCAGAAATAAAAAAGCAATAGCAATATTCAGCAGAATAAAGAAGCGTTTGGTAATTTTCCGCAGTGATGCCATGGGAGGAGCCGAAGTTACAAATCTTCCTCTTCTGCGGCCCGCTTCAGAATGTCTTTTTCTTCACTGGTGAGAAAACGATAGCCCTGCTGATTGATTTTGTCCAGGATCTCATCAATCCGTTTTTGGGTGATGATGGGGATTTTCTTAAAAGGCTGGGTACCCGCCACGTGGTAATAAAATTCATCTTTCCGTTGTCTGGGTATTTTCTTTTTTTCAGGATTGAACAGGTCGCCGAGCCAGTCGAAAAACTGATTGATCCATATACTGGCATCCCGTCCACGGCGCATCTGGTAAATGAACAGGAACCCAATGCCGGCGGCTCCGGCATTGGCAATATAAATACTGGTTTCCCCATAGCCGATGCCGGAAAAATTGATCAGCAGAAAAATCAAAGTGATCACCCACAGCGGGATGCCCCCGCTGATCATGGGAAAAATGCGGTAATCCGGCGAAACGGTAGTGGTGGCGATGGCCAGGGCTGCAATGGCGCAATTGGCGCCGGAAAAAGTGGCGGGGTCCAGTTGGGGATTAATGCCAGGGATCAATAAATGACTCAGGATAAACAACAGGGCACCTGAAAAACCCCCATACAGGTATATCGGAATGATTTTCCGGTTGCCGGTCAGATCCTGTAAAATGTACCCAAATGTCCAAAGCCAGAATATATTGGAAATAAAACGGAAAAGCTCGTGGTCTGTGAACATATAACTGATCACCGTCCAAGGACGCAGGGCCAGTTTACCCGGATCGGCAGGCAGGGCGAACCAGTTGTAAACATGGGTGTAATAGGTGGTCATCTGTGTATCGCTGACCAGATAAATTACATATACGAATTTCAGTATTACAAAGAGTACCGCATTCAGTATCAGCAACTGGATGAGGGCATTTCCATCCTGGCCCAGGTGCATCCGTTTCCGGTAGTTTTCTTCTTTTACATTCATGGGTTTTACCTGTAAGGCATAACTAAATCCATCATCACAGCGGGTCCGTTTTATTAACAGTCAAAACGGTATTGGGTTCAGTAAAAATTCTTCCGGTCCGTTTTTTTCCAGTAAAAAACCAGTAATAGTCCAACGAGACCGCCCCCCAGATGGGCCCAGTGTGCAACATTATCACCGGCCGTATTCCGGATGCCCAGGAACAACTCTATGCATACATAACCTAAAACGGCCCATTTGGCTTTTATCGGGAAAAAGAAATACAGGTAGATCAGGCTGTTGGGGAACAGCAGTCCGAAAGCAACCATGCATCCGAAAATGGATCCGGATGCCCCCAGGGTTGCGGAATTTAAAATCGTATCCGAATATTTATACATTTCCTGCTGATGAACGGGCAAAGCAGCAAATTCCTGCCAGGCGGGTGTCAGCTCATGGTAAAGAACAAAAAGGTGCAATAAGGCTGCGCCGATTCCGCAGACCATATAAAAAATCAAAAAACGTTTCGGTCCCCAGAAATTTTCCAGGATACTGCCAAACATCCAAAGGATCAGCATATTCCAGAAAATATGGCCGAGGTTCCCGTGGAGGAACATGTAGGTGACCAGTTGGTGGGGTCGGAAATACACCGAACGGACATCATGCAGCGCAAATAGGTTTTCAATGTTGAAAGTCGCGTTATGCGCAAAGATACTTTGTGCAAAAAAAACGAGGACATTGATAATGATCAGGTTCTTGATTACGGGCGGGATCATCTGGAAACCCCCGGGTCGAAATTCAGTCATAGTGGATCTTCGATTACGGATGCAAGTTAATGTTTTAAAAAAAGCCCGGCTACATTATCAATATGATGGGTATGCGGGAACATATCCACAGGCTGTATGGCCTTTACGGCATATTTTTCAGAAAGCAATTGAAGGTCGCGCGCCTGGGTAGCCGGGTTGCAACTGACATACACGATCTTTTCCGGGGCTATTTCGAGCAGTTTATTCACCAGTTTTGCGGTCATCCCGGCCCTTGGCGGGTCGGTTATGATTACGTCCGGCCGGCCATGGATTCCGAAAAAGGCATCATTACATATTTCGGTCACGTCCCCCGCAAAAAAACCGGCATGCCGAACCTGGTTGAGCGCCGCATTTTCACGGGCATCGTCAATGGCTTCCGGGATAAGCTCCACGCCGACCACCCGGCTTGCCCGGTCGCTGAGGAAAATGCCAATGCTCCCGGTTCCGCAATACAGATCATAAACCGTTTCTTTCCCGCTGAGTTCCGCAAAATCCCGGGTAACCTGGTACAGCCGCTCCGCCTGGGCGGTATTCGTTTGGAAAAAAGACTTCGGGCCTATCTTGAATTCATATTTTTCCAGTTTTTCCACCACATAGCCCTGTCCATAAAATACAATGGGGTGAAGCCCGTGCAGGCTGTCATTCATTTTTGTATTGATGGTATACAGCAGGGTGGTAATGCCGGGGAATTTTTCCATGATGCGGGTTAACAGGCTGTTCACCAGGGCCTCATCAAAATATCCGAAAACGATATTCAGCATCAGTTCTCCCGTCCGGCACAGCCTGACCTGCATATTACGGAGAAAACCTTCGTGCCGCAGGATATCATAGAAACTGACCTTATTTTCGATGCCCCAGCGTTTCACTTCCTTACGGATAAGGTTGCTGGGCTCCTGCTGCAGGAAACAGATGTCCACATCCACTATTTTATCAAAAATGCCCCGGGCATGAAATCCTGCAGCGTCCTGCAACACGGAAATCCCGGGATCCTGCAGCTCTTCCCGCAACAGGTAGCGGCGGTTGGAAAAAGTGTATTCCATTTTATTCCGATAGCCGGTGGTGTTGACGGCTCCAAGGATGGGCATTATGGGGGGGAGTTCCATTTTACCGATCCTCCGCAGACTTTGCCAAACCTCGTCCTGTTTATATTCCAGTTGCTTTGTATAGGGAAGCATCTGCCACTGGCATCCCCCGCAAACCCCGAAATGGGAACAGAACGGTTTGATCCTGTCGGTTGCATATTCCTGGTAAGAAATCACATGGCCCTCGGCCCAGTCTTTTTTATTTTTTGTTAATATAACCGTAACCAGGTCGCCCGGAACGGCCTGCTCTATGAAGATCACTTTCCCTTCCTGTTTTGCCAGGCTCTTTCCCCCGGCCGCATAACCGGTGACCCGGAGATTTTCCAATACAATATTTTTCTTGTTTCCCACGGCGGCAAATGTAAGATTATCCTAATTTAGCAGTCCTATGTTCAACCGACTGCCCAAAACAGGCCTTTTTGCATCCATCTTACTTGTTCTTGCCCATTCCGGCTTTTCCCAGGGTTACGACATCCATCTTACCTTAAAACCTTTTGCCCACAGCCAGGTATACCTTGGCTATCATTACGGGAAAATTAAAGCAGTGGCGGATTCCATCGTTCTGGACGGGAACGCGGAAGGCGATTTTAAAGGGAAAGAAAAATTACCCGAGGGCGTTTATTTTATTGTTTCCCCCAAAAAAGAGATCCTTTTCGAACTCCTGATCGGCAGGGAACAGCAATTCTCAGTGTCCGCAGATACCACCCGGCTCCCGCAAAGCATCGTATTTGCGGGCTCAACCGAAAACCAGGCATTCCAGGAATACACGTCTTTTATGAATATCCATGGGCGGGATATTGTTTCTTTACAATCCCGGTTGTCCGGCTCCAAAACAAAAAAGGACTCTGCGGCTGTCGCAGAGAAAATCCGTACGATCAATTCGGAGGTAAAAACATACCGCGATCAGCTGGAAAAAAAGGATCCGGGATCCCTGCTGAGCACCCTGCTGCTGATGTTGAAAGAACCTGTTGTGCCGCCTGCGCCCGGGTCTGCCAGCGGGAAGCCTGATGCCAATTTTGCTTACCGGTATTTTAAGGATCATTTCTGGGATAATATTTCCTTTACTGACGAGCGGCTGATCCGCACGCCGGTATTTGAACCGAAACTGGATCGTTATTTTAAGGACCTGGTTTCTCCGGCACCCGATTCCATCAACCGGGAGATCGACCACATGCTCCTGTATTCCCGCACCAACAAGGAA